>JBEKVK010000017.1:0-22929 GCA_049514075.1 Bathyarchaeia archaeon
GTTGCGTCCTTAAGCAAGGGGTCAATGCTGATTAAGTGGATTGTAACCATGTCGGCCTTGAATTGTTCTACTGCAAGTTTCTCCCAAGCTGCTGGGTCTCCAATGACGTCCTTAACATGCATTTTAACTGCTTTGCTTAGGGGTACTTCCATGTCGAAAACGTCAAGGGTGATGACTGGTTTGTGGGTGGTTGGTCGCTCAAAATTGTAGAATGCAGGTGATGTTTCGCCGCCGATGGTGAATGATGTTCCACGTGTGCCGCCGTCTTTTCGTGTTGCGCCCAATTTGACTTCCGCGATTTTGTTCGGGTAGGTCTCAATTGGGGGTAAAAAGGGTACTTGAAGCATTGATACGGGTTTTCCGCCTGTGACCGCTGCTGGAAGCTTTAGCTTGGGAATTATTTGGCTAGCCATTCCTGGCTCAAAGAGTATCTCTAGCTCTTTGACGTCAATCTGGAAGTCTTCAAGTTCAATTTGCTTGAACCTGGCTAAGGCATCCAGCAGATCTTGGCTGAGCTTTAGACCTTCGTTGTCTTTCTTGTCGCCGTCTGTAGGCAACTAGGTTCACCGCTTGTCTTTGTCGTCTTTGACAGTTTGGATTATGACTTTGTTAGCGTAGATTTTTGCGTCTTTAAGGATGATTCTAAAGCCGCCCGCCATGATTGGCAGTGTGCCTGCGGTTGCGACTGGCATCATTGTAGCTGCTGCTTCTTCTGTGACTTGGATTGCTTGAGCTTCTGGTGCTGCTACCGGTGCTTCTTCCGCTGTCCATCTTGCTACGACTGGGTGGTTCTTGGCTTTCAGGAATGCTTTGAGGTCATCAACAGTTTTTGCGTCTTCTTCAGTGGCAACTTTGTCGACCAGTTCCGGTGGGATAAAGTCTTTGACGCGTTCTTTGACTTCCTTAGGCACCCAGACAACGCGGTTCCATCCACCGTCTGCAGCGAAGAATTTCTTGCTTCTCATGTATTCGATGGACATTCCGTGGAATCCGTCGATTTGTCTTCCGCCTGCCGCTGAGTCTGCAATTGTGCTGAAGGGTAAGCCATTTACTGCTTGACCTTTGAAGCTTCTGTGGACAACTGCTAATCCGTCGACTTCGGGGACGTAGAAGGTTACTGCTTCGAAGCATCCGCACGAAGTGTGTGGGTGATCGAATGCCGTGTAAAGCCAGACTTGGTTAACTTCGCCCATGCTACGTTTCTTTGCAGCTTCGTTGACACCTGAGAATTCGCCTTTTTCAGCGTTTATCATTTGTCCTCTGGGTATTGCGAAGACTGGACCTTTGGGGTCGATGCTTGCTGATGCTTTGCCGTCGAACCAGCTGATGGCGCCGCAGTTGCTGTATCTTTGGGGTGTGATAACGCAGACATGGCTTGGCGCGAATGATTGGCATAGGGCGCAGCCGTAGAATGTGTCAACATCTTCGTCTTTGAGTCCTCTTGCTTTTGCGTCGCGTGATTCGTAAGCTTGGACTGCTTCTGGGTACATTTCGTCCAGTTTGGCTGTGTCTGTTATGAATGTGATTTGTACTTTCTCAATGATTGGCAATTCACTCTTGAATAAGCGGTACAGAACTTTGCCGATTGGCTCAAAGCTGTTTAAGCCTTTCTGGAATGATTTTTTGCCGAGGCGTATCCAGATGTCGTATCTCTGGTTTAGGTGCATGAAGCCCTCGATGTAGTTCAGGTAGCCGTGAATGCGTCTTTCAATGACACCTTCAAGCCCCGCATCAAGTTTTTCGCCTGCAGCTTCAACAAGAATACCGAGCGGGTATGCGCCGCCTTCCTTCAGGTCTTTGATGTCGGGTCCAATAATGGTGATTTTTCCGTCGTCGATTTCGCTCATGGGTTTTACTTTGGCCAATTCAAACTTTTGCTTGACTGTGGGTCCGCCGAGTTCAACTTGCATGTCGTTTCTTCTAATTCGTTCTCCTTCGTAGATTACGCCAACTTCAACAGGTATATCTTTAAACATAGACATTTTTTTTATTGTCCTCCTTCAAATTTTGAAGTCATGACTTTGAGATTTGCAGCCCACTCTTCAAGGGTCGCGTTTGGGAAAGACCAGCTTGCATGCACATGGAACAAGTTGTCCAGCGTCATGGTTTTCAGATCAGGAGCGAAATGTTTGAGTCCGCACAGCATCAAAGATTCAACGAAGTAAGGCAACCCCACCATCATAACTAGGTCCGGGTGTCCTTTACCGTCTAAGCCCTGCCAGGTTGGATCAACTACTAAGTTGCCAATCTCCATTGCATTCATATATGCTGCTGGTTCATATCCACGTTTTAGGAATTCGCCGACCATATGTGCTGTGGCCACTACGGGTAGTTTTGATGCTTTTGCGAGGTCAATTAGGTATTCGATTAGTTGTTTGCCTTCCAGGTATCTTTCAGTAGCGTTGCTTCCCACAATGAGAATGGGATGGTGGGCTTTTTTCATCATTGCTACTGCTATTTCGGGTTTTTGAATTGGGTTTGCTTTTTTAGTTGAGGCTATTTCTGCACATTGCCAGGGTTCACATGACATTTCATTTTCACTCCTTCATTTTCCTGATCATTCTTGGAAGCAATGTTGGGTCCGGAATTACCGTTTCTTTCCAGTCGTGTGCTTCCAGTATCTTGGTGAATTCATCTTTCATAGTCATTGGGACATCAGCCATTGTTCTAACGAATAAGTGCAAGTCGTTTGGCATAACTCCCATGTAGCGTTTGCTTAAGTCAACGTAGTGGCTGAGTTTTATGCTGCGTCCTTTCCATGTGTCGTTTGGTCTGATGCAAAGTTTTGCGATTGCAACCATGCATTCCTCTTTGGTTTCTACTGAGTTGAAGAGGTGTTCTGGTGCGGGTCCGACCCTAACTTTGTCGCCTGTACGCGCATCGTAGACTTCGAAGTCTTCTGGGTGGTCTTCTCTGCCGAGGAGCATGCGTCTGTATTTTACACCGTGTGGCCCTACGAGGACTGGTACACCTAAGCGCCAGAATCCTGCGCCGATGGCTGCTGCTTTCTGTGAATATGCACCCCAAGCTAATCCAACTGCGCCGAGGCGGTTGTGGATGTAATCTGCGATTTCTTCGTAGTTGCCTCTGAGGTTGCGTTTGGCGAAGATGTTTGCTACTTTGATGCATGCTCCGGCGATGTGGCTGTTTGCGACGCATGAGCCGACGTTGAGGACTCCTCCAGCTTCGAATCCTCCTGGGAATTCTTCATAAATTGTTTGGCCGTCGCTGTTGCGGTAGCTGCCTGCTGACATAGCTGAGCACCCTGATAGTACAACGATGTATCGTCTGAGTGCGAATTCTCTGCATATGTCGTAGACGTCTTTTCCGCCTTTCGGATAGTTACTGCATCCTACCACTGCAACGATGCCGGGGATTTCTCCAAGGACTATTGGGCTGCCGACGTTGCGTATTTCAACGTCTGAAATTGCACCTCTACCTACACGGCAAAGGTTGTTTTCGGCGAGCATTGCTTTTTCGCCTGCTTTAACGATTAGGCTGTGAATCATGATTTTTTGTGGACACGCTTCTTCACATTTTCCGCATCCGATACAGGTTTCATAAAGGTCTTCTAGTAAGGATAGGTCGCCTTTTGCTGCTGCTTTGATGGCAGCTGGAATTGCGTAGTCTTGCGGGCAGTTCCGTTGGCAACTCTTGCATTGAGTGCAGGCCTTTGCGATTTGTGTAATTTCCTCTATGGATGGAAGGCTGGTTTTCCGTTTGCGTATTGGAGCAACTTTCTGTGCAACGCGGACTGCGACTTCGCCTACTTTTTCTGGGTCAAGGATCAGTACGCCTTGGACTTTGCCGCTCACAAGGTCGGAGACAATTTCGTCTGCTGGGTCGTTTGTGCGGTTTTTGAAGCCCATGCAATTCTTTTCGGATGCTGCGATTACTGGAGCGTTGACTTTTGCTGCCTCTTCGTAAACGTCTGTTCGGATGCATTGTTCGTCAAGAACAACCACATCTGCCAAGCCTGCGCGTATGTATCTTAACTCCCAGCTAATTGGTCCAACGATTCTAGCGCTGCTATAGTATCTAGTTATGTCGTGTGATGTGCAACATAAGCCGACGACTTCTATTTTTTCGTTAGCTTTGGTTTCTTTTGCATAATCGATAATTCCGATTGATGGAACAACATTGTGGCCTATGACCATAATAACGGGTTTAGTTCGATCAACACTACCGATGCCAAGTTTCACAAGAGGTGTATCAGCTTCAGCTTTTGGGTAACCCAACGTAGAAATCTGTGCGATGTCACCGACTTCCATGCCCACATGGTCAATCATGCCGACATGGAATGCTTTGGATTCAAAATCTAAATTGTGTCCTTCTTGCCCCGTATGGGCAACTGCAAGGACTTGGGTGATTTGTTCTTCAACATAAGATAAAACGTCTTCAAGGTCACCGAGAGTTTCAGGTTTTACGCCTGTAACAAGGCGCGTGATTGGCGCTTCAACTTTTATGTTTAAGCCGCCGATGTTTATGGGGTACCTGCGACCGTATTTCTCGATTAAATGAGAAACAAGATGGCGTGAGTGGGCTGAATGGCAGGCAGCTCCAATTGCACAAGCTAACATCACGATGCGAGATGATTGGGATGCGATGTCTATGCCGCATGCGCCGCGTTTGCCGGCGGTTAAATCGCATTTTCCAAAAGTGCACAGACAGCAAAGATCACAGTCGGGCATATAGAAGGGCTTGTACTTGGCGAGAAGTTTCATGTCCCAGTCTCGCAGGGTAGTCATAGAAGGCATAGGAGTAGGACCCATAGGTTCAGTGTAGTTGTCGTTAACAACTTTCCCGATGGAGACTTCGAGGTTTTTAATAAGACCTGAGTTGGTCTTCATTTCGTCTATTTTTACATTAACGTTTTTAGCAGTCAAATTAATGACTCCTCTGTAAAGGTTTAGGTAAAGACTGCCATGATTTGTTTTTAAACCTTTCCAGAAATCGACGCAAAAGTCATGTTCCAATTACAGAAATGTTAAGGTTCTGAGAAATTGTGTAAAGAAAGAGCAGAGAAGATAGACCGCTGACTACAAGTAGCCAAGCGTCTTCATGATAACCTTCACTGAAGCATAAGCCGCGCTATTGCTAGGCAAATCAAGCAGCGATTTTCCGTTAAGCACATACTCATCTAAGACTTCGTCCGCACTGATTTTCCCTAAATACTTGAACCCCAAGTCAGCTTCAGCCTGCTTGCCGAGCTCAGATGGAAAACGGTAGCCGCCGACCAAGTAGAAATTGTCAAACTTCATGTCAACTTCTTTAGCTATTTTGAAGGCTCTTTTCACATGGTCCTGTGATTTCTTGGAATGATCCAAGATGTCAAAAACGTCGTTAACAGTCGAAGTTATTCGACGGTTCAGGTTTTCAAGCCCAGCCGGAGAGTCAACTAAGATGTACTTGTAATTTTTAGTCAGCGACTCCAGCGCACCTTTCAACGCGGAGTTCGGCATGCAGTAGCAGCCCTCAACCCATTTGGTGCCAACCGCGAGGAAATCGAAATTTTTGCTTTCATAGAGCCCTTTTTCCCAAATGCGGCTTTCTATGCGTTCGGTTGGGGCAACACCCACTGTGGTGCCGCCCTGCTCAATGAAAGTGCTCACCAAAAGCTCGGCGATGGTTGATTTTCCCGCTTCTCTGAGGTCTATTCCAAGCATTTCGGCCAGGTTCTGGTCTGGGTCAGCGTCAACAAGCAGAAGGGGGGATTGGCCTGATTCTATTAGGGATTTGGTCATTAAGGCTGTGAAACTGGATTTTCCTGTTCCGCCGCGTCCGATTGTTACAAGAGTTTTCATAGATTAAAACCCCAAAGTTAACGTCATTTCTTTAGCAGAAGCTCGCATATATTATCTATGGTTTTAACGGCTTCAATCTGCATGTTTTTCAGAGGAGTTTCGCCAAGCATGTCAGCTTCTGTGACTTTCTGGTCAAAAGGCACAAAGGTAAGCAGGGGCAAACCGTTCTTTTCAGCAAATCCGCTTATTGCTTCCTTCTGAACGTCGTTCATAACCCTGTTCCCGACGAGGTAGAGCTGCTGCATCCCCGCGTCTGTAGCCATATCATAGATGTGTTTTGCAATCTCCAAAGATTTCAAGTTTGAATCAGCAACAATAAGCAGAGCATCTACTTGTCGAGCGGTGCCTCTTCCAATGTGTTCAACACCGGCTTCAAGGTCCAAAACTACGGCTTCGTCACGTTCCACAACCAAATGCCTAAGCAGGGCTCGTATAACAGCGTTCGGTGCACACATGCAACCCGCACCCATCGATTGTACAGTACCCATAACAATTAAACTGACGCCTAATGGAGTCGGAACTGAGTACTGTTTGACTATGTCGTCAACAGTGAAATTTAAATTATAAACACCTGAGTAACCCGTGCTTGTTTTAGATTCAACAAGCGTTTTGTTTTCCGAAATCGGGACAATTTTGCGGGTTTCTTCAGTAGATAAACCCAGAGTTAAGCCGAGGTTCGGAGATGAATCAGCATCAATAGCTATGGTTTTCAGCCCTCGAGCAGCAAAGCCATGTGCTAAGCCGCCTGCAATTAGGGTTTTTCCAACCCCGCCTTTACCTGAAACAGCGACCTTCATAACAATTCACATGAAAATAGAGATAACAAGCATTAATTTAAGTTTCTTTTGTGCATGATTCAAAACGTGCAGACACAAACTCTTAGCGTTGTTGACAAGTAAAATTGACATTATCCGGGGCAGAATTTCCGCTAACTTCATACATTCATTTTATATTTAACATAATCATCGAATTCAACTGTTTCTAAAGGGTAAAAAATTGCCCACAAATCAAGCTAATTACGATTCAAAAAAACAAACAACTGCAGCATTCAGCCTAAATGATGTAAAAGGTTTGAGTTTTTCGGAAGTCCAAGAAAAACAGAAACTGTTTGGGCGCAACGAAGTGACAGAGAAGCAGGCGAGCCCCATTGCGGCTTTTGCAAAAAAGTTTTGGGGTTTAGCTGCTTGGATGCTTGAAGTGGCAATTATACTCTCAGCTGTTTTAGGAAAATATTTAGACGTTTACATTATCGCGGCCCTGTTGCTTGTAAACGCCGTTTTAGGGTTTATTCAGGAACAGCAGGCAACCCGTGCGGTAAAGGCGCTTAAGCAGAAGCTCCAGTTGCAAGCAAGAGTTCTCCGGGATGGCGTCTGGCAGACCGTGAACGCCACTGAAATTGTTCCTGGAGATGTTGTCAGGGTTAGGTCGGGTGATTTCGTACCTGCGGACTTCAAGATTCTTGATTCCGAAGCCACGGTGGACCAATCAGCTATTACTGGGGAGTCTCTTCCTGTCGAGAAAAATGCCGGCGACGTCGTCTACTCGGGGTCGCTCGTTAAGAAGGGCGAGGTAACGGGGGTTATCACTGCAACTGGAGTGCAAACAATGTATGGGAAGACAGCTCAGCTTGTGCAGTTTGCCAAGCCGAAGCTGCATATGGAAGGAGTCATCTCAAATCTAATAAAGTGGCTTCTTGTCATGGTGGTTTCGCTGCTTCTCGCTGCCGCCGCAGTTTCCTGGGCGCGCGGGCTAAACCTCTTGGACTTGTTGTCCTTAGCACTAGTTTTGCTTGTGGCTGCAATTCCTGTTGCGTTACCCACGATGTTCACAATTACAATGGCACTTGGCTCCTACGAGCTTGCAGGGAAAGGTGTTTTGGTTACTAGACTTAGCGCATCCGAAGACGCCGCCCTCATGGACGTACTCTGTGTTGACAAAACTGGAACTATCACGGAAAATAAGCTGACGATATCTGATACGGCTGAAATGGGCAACTATTCGGAGGAGGACACGCTCATCTTCGGCCAGTTAGCGTCGCAAATGGCAAACCAGGATCCTATAGACTTAGCGTTCTTTGCCGCTGTCAATGACAAAAAAATTAGGTTCGACGAATTTAAACAAACGAAGTTTACTCCTTTTGACCCTTCGACAAGAAGGACTGAGGCAATAGTTGAGAACCGAGGCCAAACATTGCGGGTTACAAAAGGGGCGGTCTTGTCGATAATAGACGTTTGCCAACCCCCAAAAGAAGAACTTGCAGAAATTAAGAACAAAACGGATGCTTTCGCAGAGAAAGGCTACAGAGTTATCGCTGTTGCCGCTAGCAAAGAATCCGGCAAAATGGATGTGGTTGGGCTGGTAGCGCTTTATGACAAGCCAAGACCTGAATCTGCAAAACTGATAGCGAAACTTCGGTCCCTGGGAATAGCAGTGAAGATGTTGACTGGTGATTCGCAGCCGATCGCCACACAAATAGCTAAAGAGGTAGGTTTGGGAGAAAAAATAACTCGGATGGCTGACGTTGAAAAAAACGTGGGTAACGCTGTGGTTACCGCTGAAATCGTCGATGAAATGGACGGTTTTGCTGAAATTTACCCTGAGGGGAAGTACCGTATCGTTAAGGGTTTGCAGGTTGAAAACCACGTTGTCGGAATGACCGGCGACGGCATAAACGACGCGGCCGCACTTAAGCAGGCCGAAGTTGGGATAGCAGTAAGCAACGCAACGGACGTGGCTAAAGGTTCAGCCAGCGTTGTCCTCACAGAGGAGGGCTTATCCAATGTTGTGGATTTGGTTATAACAGGCAGGATGATTTACCAGCGAATCTTAACATGGATATTTAACAAAATCGTCAAAACATTCCAAGTTATCTTGTTCGTCATCGTGGCTTTTCTGCTCACGGGTTTGTTTGTTGTCGGAGCTTTCCAAGTTGTTCTGTTGCTTTTCCTAGTTGACTTCGTTACTATATCACTTTCCACAGACAACGTTACGCCCTCGGAGAAATCTGAAAGCTGGAATATCTCGCCTCTCGTTAAAGGAGCCACGCTTTTGGGCGTCGCAACCGTAATTGAATCATTGGGACTGCTATATTTAGGTCTCAACTATCTAGGGCTATCGAACACAGCCATGCTGAACACATTCTCTTTTGACATGTTACTATTCGGCGGATTATTCACCATCTTTGTTGTTCGCGAAAGAAGCAACTTCTGGAAGTCAAAACCAAGCCGACCCCTCCTAACCGCAATAGCCGCAGACATAATAATTTCATCTTTAATCTCCATTATCGGAATTCCCGGATTAACCGCGATACCTCCACTATACGTGGTTATAGCTTTAGGGTGGTTCTTCGTGTTCGCTTTGCTGTTGAATGATCAGCTGAAGACCCGTTTGTTGCTGCATAATCCTTCAAAAACTAGGATAAGAAACAGCTTTGATAAATCTGCATCTCGAACTTGAATCGGGTTTCTTGTCTAAAATTTAAATAGAGTCAGTTTCATATGCTAGTTCCATGAGCTCAAATAAGGTTGGTTTTGGAAACTCTCTTTTGACTGAAGTCGTTGAAACAGGAAAATGCGCAAGCTGCGGAACCTGCGTTGTAACCTGCCCCTTCGGCTGCCTCGAAATGGCCAAGGGAAAACCCAGTTTAGTCAAGGAATGCAAGGTCTGCGGCATATGTGCCCAAGCCTGCCCCCGCTACAATTGGGCAATGGCGAAGGCTGAACAGTTCACCTTCGGCAAGATCAGAAACCCACAGGAAGAATTCGGAGTATACCGCCGAATAGTTGCCGCCCAAGCGAAACCAAACGACATCCTGAAGGTTCGCCAAGACGGCGGGGCCGCCACCGCAATGCTAGTAGCTGCCTTGAAAAGCGAGCTAATTGACGGCGCCGTAGTTTCTGGGAAAAGCCAAGAAAACCCCTTCCTGCCCGTCCCGATTCTCGCAACGACACCTGAGAAAATCGTTGAGTCCGCAGGAACAAAATACACTTGTTCTTCAGCGTTAATGGCTTTGCCTGAAGTGATTAAGCAGAAGAAAACCCAAGTTGCATTCGTAGGCACACCCTGTCAGATTCAAGCCATCCGAAAAATGCAGATGAACAATGTAAAGAAGATGAGCGCTCCAATCAAGTACCTCGTCGGGCTAATGTGTTCGGAATGCTTTGACTACGAGGGGCTCATGGAGAACCACATTAAAGGAAAACTCGGCATCAACCTCAACGATATAACCAAAATGAACATTAAAGGAAAAATGCTTGTAACCACGCCCGCCGGAACCACAGCCATTCCGCTGGCAGATATAAAGCAGTATGTCAGGACAAGCTGCAGCGTATGCGAAGACTTCAGCTCTGAACTCGCAGACGTATCTGTAGGCGGATTGGGACTTGATGGTTGGACATTCACAATTATCCGAACAGAAAAAGGCGAAGAACTCTTCACAAACGCTGAAAGAACAGGGTTTCTAGAATCAAAGCCTATTGAAGATGGAGCATTCTCGAAGGGGTTATTGCTGAAGTTGACCAAGAAGAAAAAGGACACGGCAGCAGCAAAAACCCAGCAAAAACCATAGAAGCGAGCAAACTCTTCACTTTGGCGGTAGACGCCAGACTCGTTGACTAGGCCTAACGTAACCCCCTTAAGAACCGAGTTCTCATACAAACAGCCCTTCGCTGTATGCAAAAGATTTTTTAATCCTAACCCATTTAGCCTTTAGCCGAGATGAAATCTCCATGAAAATACTAAATGAATTTGTGCCAACACGTAAATTCTTAAAGCTTGCAGATGAACTCAAGGATCTAGTTGATGGATGGAACGTAACTGACGGCGCGGCTGGTTATCCAGCTCCAAGCGGCGTAGTAGTAAGCTGCCTACTCAAATACAAGTACCCAGACAAATACGTCTGCCCAATCTTCATTCTAAAGTACAAAGGCCCAGTTGAAGTAGGAGGCCTAGCTTTAGCATCAGACGTCATCGGATTAGACGGTTTAGCAGTCACCATGGGAGACAACCCAAAGTTTGGTGAGCCCATAACGATGCTGCCATCGTCTGAAGCAGCCAGAGACTTCATTCGCACTCAAGTCAAAACCAAAAACCTAAAACTCGGTTGCTTATTAACTGCAAGACGCTCCATAGAAGAAACTCTTCAAAGGGTGCGTGAGCCATGGGACTTCGTATATTTCATGAGGCTAACTGACGACTCATTCGAGGCACTCAAAGCGGTATCGGCCGAATGCAAAAAACTAAACAAGCCGCTCTTCGCATACTTCCTAGTCGGAACCGCCAAAAACGTCGAAACTGTCAAAATGATCGGCTGGCCAGTCGCAGCAACAATGGATACGGTTGAAGAAAAAGCTGCAAAACTAAACGGTTTGGTCGACGGCATTATCGCAACATGCGCCGGGGACGCCGAAGGCGACAAAGAAATGTTGCGAAAACTGCAGAAATTCAGAAGCTAAAGCAAAGCTTCTATTTTCTATTTTATTATTTTTTTGATAATTTTGCATTGAATTATTTTTTCATAATTGTGCAAGATAACCTTTTAAAGTGTTTGTTCTTGTTGTATTAGCCTTTAAAGATGAGTGAAAACTGCATGGAACCAGTGAAAGTGATAGCTGTTGAGAATCTTCCGCTGATAAAAAAGGGAGACAATCTTGGGCAACTGATTGTTCAAGCAGCAGAAAAGCAGAAAACGCCCATCCAAGAAAAAGACGTCATTGTTGTGACCCACGTGGTCGTTTCTAAAGCTGAAGGTAACATCATTAACCTTGACGACGTAGTTCCCTCACAGCAAGCTAAAGAAATGGCCTTGAAGACAAATAAAGATCCAGCCTTGGTTGAGGTTGTCCTTCAAGAAACGAAAGAAGTCGTCAGATGCAGCAGGAACAGCATAATTGTAGAAACGAAAAACGGCATTATCTGCGCTAACGCTGGAGTCGACAGATCAAACGTTTCAGGTGACAGAAATGTTGTGCCTCTGCCAAAAGAACCGAATGTTTCAGCCCAGAACATTAGGAAAGAAATAAAACGGCTGACTGGCGCCGACGTAGCAGTAATCGTTTCCGACACGCATGGAAGACCTTTCCGCATTGGTGAAATAAACGTGGCAGTCGGTGTAGCAGGAATCATGCCGATCAGAGATAGACGTGGCGAAAAAGACCTGTTTGGGTACGTCCTTAGAGTAAAACAAACAGCTGTAGCTGACGAGTTGTCCTCGGCAGCGGAATTGGTGATCGGCCAAGCGAATGAGGGTGTCCCCGCAGCAATCATCCGTGGCTACAATTACCAAAGTACAGACAACGCCTCGACCATAGATCTTACGCGATCCAAAGAAAAAGACCTATTCAGATAAACAAAAAATATTGAGTTTGAACATGATGGAAGCTAAAATACCCAAGCAATACCTGGAGGAAGTACTTCCCTGTAAATTCAAGCCCGAAAAGGCGGGGGACTTCGATGTTATTACTCAACTGAACCTAACGGGGCCAAACGGCGGTTGCTGGGTACTTACACTGAAAAACCAAACATTAAAAGTCACAGAAGGAGCCCACCCGTCGCCTAACTTGACACTGACTGTCGCCGACGCAGATTTCATGGATCTTGTAAACGGAAAACTGAAAACAACACAGGCTTTTTTCAACGGGAAAATCCATCTTAGCGGCAACCTTGTTTTAGCCTTAAAGCTAAAGGATGCGGGGTTGTTGGATTTTGAAGCATAGACGAATTTTCGTCCTTTAACAAAACCGCGTTTCCAATCAAACATAGCGGAGACGGAAAGCATAATTTTAAAACTGTTCATCGCCAAATAGATGAGATTAATTTAACTCTGGTTAATCTTTCAAAGCTGGTTGGACATGTCTACATATGCCGTAGTGCCTGTAAAGACTCTTTTGAAATCCAAGACGAGACTCTCCAACTTTTTCACCCTTCAAGAACGGCCCCTTTTCACCCTAGCAATGCTTGAGGATGTCTTGAAGGCACTAAAGTCTTCGAAGGTCGAAAGGACTGTTGTTGTAAGCTCTGACTCAACAGTCGAGTGTTTAGTGAAAAACTTTGGAATGACTTTTCTCAATGAGACGAAGGTGGGTCTGAACAAAGCGCTCAATCAAGCGGTAAAATGGAGTGTCAAGAACAAAGCGGAACAGGTTTTAGTCCTGCCTGCAGATGTCCCACTTGTAACATCAAAAGACATAGATACTCTTGTCAAGCTGGCGGTAAACAACTCCATGGTTATTTCCCCATCGCGAAACGGCGGAACCAACGCGCTACTGCAAAAGCCCCCTGGAATAGTTTCACTCTGTTTTGGGCCCGATAGCTTCAAAAGGCACCTAAACAAAGCGCACATCAAACACGTTCACACCAAAATCTACGTCTCGTCAACAATAATGTTGGACATCGACTCTGAAACAGATTTAGAACAACTCCTCAGGGCAGACAACCAAACAGCCTCCAACCGCTTTCTTAGTCAAAGCACTTGGAGGAAAAAGCAAAAAAACCTCATTTCAACTTGAGCTTCTTTGCGGTTTCCAAAGGCAAAGCTGTTTCACCAATTTTGAAAGTCTGAGGTTCATCAATTTTCACGATAGCTCTGAGCTCTTCAGGGTCAAGTTGCTCTATTAATTGGGTTAGCTGTTTCTTGGCTACGATGAAATGCTTCTTAAAAGCATCTTTGTCAGCATACAGCATGCTCCCATAAGCGCAGATTTCACTTTTTTTTAGAAACCACTCAATCTTATTGGTGTAAAAATTAATGTCAAAAGTCACTGGGCCAGCGATGCAACTTTCAGGCTTAACGGCATGAACCACACATTTTCCTGTTTTCTTGTCGAAAAAACCGCAAAAAAGAAGCCCATCAACCGAAGGGTAAGAATAGCCTTCTTTAGCAAACGGTTCTATAAAGCTGATTTTCTGTTTCTGCATGTATTCTTTTAAGATTATTTTCCTTTTTTCGGTCAGTGGCGGTTTCGCATCTTGACAGCAGCAGACTTTGCATCGGCTGCAGACATTGAATGAATAGGTTACTCCTTTGTCGTCTTTAGGCATGGCTTTTTCGCCTTTTCTAGAAGCAGGGTTCATTATTGGATAGGCATTTAATAAGTGTTGAATAAACATCCAAGATTGCTTCAAGAAAACTGGTTTTTTCGGCGCGACGACAAACTCTGTCCAAGATGACTTCTGATAGGCTGCCTTTTTCCAGCCGCTTCTCAACAATCCACAGATATCTTTTTTCATCTGCGTCGGCGTATTCTTTTGCTAGGTTAACGTAGGCTTGGCACACTTGTTTTGCCGTTTTGCCATTGGGATTGGAAACTTTAGCGTTTAATCCTTCTTTAATGATGGCGTTGAAATCGTGTACCAACAAGTCGTGTGGTAAAAGCTCGGCGTTCTTCGCGGCTAAACCTCTTAGAGCTGCACGGATAAAGCAGCTCAATGCAACGTCGGATTTAATGCATTCTTGCTCATCCATCACCCTTACTTCAAGGGCCGAACGATCAAAACGGAAAATAACGCCTCTCGAGTTAATCCACTCGCGCCAAAGAATGGTTTTTTCAGCACCGGCTTGAGCTAAATCCTCGGAGTACTGAACAATAACGTCATGTTTGTACCTGCTAAATGAGGTTGTGTACTCGGGTACAACGTCCGCTGTTATGGATGGGATTTCCTTCTGGTTAACCTTGTAAAACTGAAGCCGATTGTCTCTGTCTGGACCAGCCTTGCCCTCGTAAATGGGGGAGGAAGCAGTGATCGCGGGAAGATAAGCACACATGTTGGCAAGCAAATTATGCAGTTGAATCCCGTCTTGCTCTTTTTGATACGGCAGATTCAGGTGGAAGCTCTGGATGTTCAGCCAACCATGCTGGTTCAGGTCAAAGATTTTGGCGAATTCATTATAGATTCTTCTGTGGTAATGAGGCCAAACAGCGGTTTCTTCCAGATTAAGCAGGGGATGCATGCCTGTTCCAAGGAGTTTGGCACCGTGTTTCTGGACTATTTGGCTAAGTGTCAAAACCCCATTCTGCATTGTCTCCTCAAACTCTCCAGGGGACCTAAAAGGAGAGTTGGCTTTCAGTTCCATTACATGCATTTGAAGTTCTTTGCCAAAGGTGAAGGTTGGAAGTTCAACGAAGTTGATGGTTTTTCCACAGTAGCCTTTGATGATTTTGTCAGATATGGGCAAAGGTTTCAGCTCGCTATCTACGAGCGCTAATTCATGCTCTGGTCCAAAGACTTCCAGGGGTTTGTACGTATGGTTGTGCCTCTTTCTGTTCAGCGTTAAATTAGAATGCGAATATGGTGGTAGTTAATCTTAAATATAACTGACGAATAACGCCTTTTGATTAACCTGGTGTACCATGACCGTGTTGGTCGTCTCAAACATCGACCTAACCACTAAACTTCAAGTAGTGAAGCCCACAACGTTTTTAGACTCCACAATCAAAGAGCCCACACTTAACATTAACAACGAGTACCGTTACCTCAAAACAGGCTACTACGTTTCTATGCACGCTGAAATCCTGGGCAACCGCGTGATTCCATCATGCGAAAATATCATTGACTCAAGCAGAACCCCAATTTTTCTTCTCAGAGCAGCCAAAGCAGGAGTGCTAACTCTACCCGTCCTCGTCACCGACTCAGTCAAAAAAATAACCAATGAACTTGGCTTCCCAGTGCTGATTTTCGCAGTAAACCCATTCATCTACGACGGCTACAAAATAGCCGGTAACAAAAGCGCCCTTTACCGCGCCATGAAAAGCTTAGGCATGAACTACAAATTCGCGGTATGTGCGCAACCTCTAAGGGGAGAGCTTTCCGCAGTCAAAACATACTTCGGAAAAACCGTTAACCAAGACATTGACATCCAAAAAATCGCTGAAAAAGTATACAGAATTTTTGGAATCCCAATTTGCAAATTGTACATACAAAAAACTGTTGACAAAGCTTATCTCTGTGGACTACAACCCGTAGATAAAGAGGAGCTTTCCGAACAGGACTTGAAAATAATATCCAAAGAGGTCTCGCTCATTTCTGAGCAGGGTGAACCCTTCGGTGTCTAAGATCGCGTGCTTTGTTGAGAAATATAATTTTACTGATCCCCGGGAGGAAAGCGCTCTTCAAAACTTCAAAGCAGCCGCTGAAAAACAGGGAAGCGAATTTCATTTCCTCTTCCGAGAAGACATATCCGAAGTCCCAAGGTACGACGCGATCTTCATCAGAGCAACAACCGACCCGTTGAACACGGCTTATGTGGTTTCTAAAACCGCTTGGGAACTGGGTTTGAAAGTCATTGATGACCCAGAATCCATCACTATATGCGGAAATAAAATCCATCAATACGCGCTGTTTGAAAAGTACAACGTCCCACGAATACCGACAATGTTTCTTAACAAAGATGAGTTGCACCACAAAAAAATCAGCGAAATATTTGATGCATTGGGAAAACCCGTTGTCATAAAGGCGCCTTACACAAGTTTCTCACGTTACGTTGAGAAAGCCGCCTGCGAAACAAGTTTCCGAGATGTAGCTAGACGCTTCTTCCGAAAATCCGATGTTTTAGCCATTCAAAAGTTTACGCCAACAGCTTTCGATTGGAGAATTGGCGTCCTAAACAATGATGTTCTTTATGTTTGCAAATATATGATTCCCAAAGGCAAATGGAAACACGGCGCGAAACTTCGAGGCAAACCCACAGTCATTTGGGGAAGAACGGTCAGCCTCAGAAAACGAGAGATGCCATCAAGGCTCAGGGAAGTTGCTTTGAAAGCCTGCAGCGTTGTTGGGAAAGGGCTCTACGGTGTGGATATCAAAGAAGTCGACGGCGACTACGTTGTGGTCGAAGTAAACGACAACCCAAGTATCTACGCTGGCTATGAAGACTCATCTGACCGCGATATTTACCGAAGAATCATAAACTACCTATCAGAATAGCCCCTGTCGCTAGGCACGTATTTATTTTATTGCTTGTTAATCCAGTGGAAGGAGATCGTGTAATGCCCAAAAAAGAACATGACGCGCGTAAAGAAGCAGTAAAAGACTACGAGCTAACCCAAGAAATGTCTGTGGATGAGCTTGTTCGCCAAATGGATAAGGCATGGGGGTTTACTGCTGGGAAACTCGCATCTGGCGTTAGCATCATGGAATTGATGATTAACACAAAGGGCTGCGTCAAATTTCTCTCCTTCCCCGCCGATATAGTAGCCACAGGCACCCGAGGCGTGATCAAAGAATTGGTGAAACGAAAACTTGTTGACGTCCTCATAACAACCTGCGGCACATTGGATCATGATGTCGCGCGATGCTGGAAGGACTACTACAAGGGTAGCTTCATAATGAACGATTCGAGGCTTCATCGGGAAGGCTTAAACCGCCTAGGAAATGTGATCGTACCCAATGATAGCTACGGAATTATCATCGAACAGAAAATCCAAGGGCTCCTCCAGGATCTCTATAAGGAAGGCAAACGAGAGCTTTCAACCAGCGAACTCTCTCGGGAAATCGGGTTACGCTGCTGCAACGAGAACTCGATTCTTTACTGGGCTGCCAAAAACAATATCCCAGTCTACGTCCCAGGCATAACCGATGGTGCAGTAGGCTACCAGCTATGGTTCTTCAGCCAAGACCACCACGACTTTAGAATTAACCTGCTTAAAGATGAAGGAGACCTCAACAACATTATTTTCGACGCTAAAAAAAGCGGCGCATTAATCGTTGGCGGCGGCATCTCCAAACATCACACGATATGGTGGAACCAATTCAAAGACGGTTTAGACTACGTGGTCTACATTAGCACCGCAGACGAATGGGATGGCAGTCTAAGCGGTGCGAGGCCACGTGAAGCAGTTTCATGGGGAAAAATCAGCGAAAAGGCAAGGCGCATAATGATTGAGGGCGACGCCACTGTAATCTTGCCAATAATGACGTGCTCCCTTCTAGAAAGGCTAAGCCAAAATAAGATGGACAAAAAAGAATAGATGCAACCATCTTTTAACACGTTTTTCCACACTCATTGAGGAAACTTCAGTTTTTGGCGTAAACCTTAATTTAATGTAAGTTTGTTCTTTGTCTATGCAGAGATTGCGCATTTTTCTTTTGATTCTTGCAATAACATTCATTGTTTTAGTCATCCTTGCTTCGGTTTCTTGGTACCTTTCTGTTTCAGCTCCGTCATATTACAGGTCAAGCTGGATAGGTCAAATGTGGGGAAGCATGACGGGCAATGGCTACGGAGGAATGGGTGGTATGATGGGAAACAGCGGTTCTGCCAAACTGTCTTACTACTGGGTAATTCCTGTTGCTTTGATTGCGACTGTCGCAGTCGCCATGATTGGAGTTGGCTTCTACTTGGTTTTTCCACAGCTGAGATATATCAAGGGTGAACAATGCAGCCCAGAGAAAATAGAGGCAAATCCGAGTCCAGTCAAGACCACGATTCCTGCAGCGGCTACCGGGTCACCCATTGCTGGCAACGTTTCAGACGCAGCGAGCAGTTGTGATGTGCTTTTGAAAACGATGACCATGGACGAGCAGAAGGTTTTCAGTGTTCTAATGGCGCATCACGGAAAATACCTTCAAAAATACGTTGTTAAGGAAGCGGGACTTAGCAGACTCAAGACGCATCGAGTGGTTGCTCGTTTTGCCCAACGAGGCATCGTGACTGTTGAGGAGTTTGGAAACACCAACGAAATACAGCTTTCCGATTGGGTCAAGGATTCAAAACCCGCAAGTACAACTGCAGTTTAGACCGATCAGCGAAGTGGGAACCATCAATAATGCAAAATAATCGAAATCAAACGTCAGTCTTTATCTAATTCGGGCGTAATGGTAAAGTAACTCATTAACCCTAAAAACACACTAGAAGTGCAATAGCCAATTTGTCAGCTCTCAAGCATTTTTCAACCCGCAAATCTTTCTTCTTCATCTTCATAGGTCTGACTGTTTTCATCCTATACTTGTATTTCTTTGCGGGATTCAAACAAATATTGATAGTCCTAGGGGGAATAAACCCAGTACAATACGCTTTCTTCTATTCCTTGGCTATAGGCGCAGTTTTGGTCGGCAACTTTTTTTGGCTCGCATCGTGGCGAGCAGTTTTGAGTAAGCTTAAAGTTAAGATTAGTTTGAAAAACGCTTTTTTGTACTACTGGACCGGCTACTTCGTTGATTTGGTTGTTCCCTGCGAAACCGTCTGCGGCGAACTCACAAGATTGTACCTTGTACACAAAGAAACCAATGACAATTACGGGGTCATCGCCGCCGGAGGAATAACGAACCGCATAATAGCCTACCTGATCGTTGTAACAGGGCTTTTCACAAGCGCAGGTCTTCTCTTCCTAAAATCTAACATTCCAGCAGTCGTGTTAACTGTTTTCATTTTCATCCTTATCGGAGCGACGGCTTACCTCGCGATTCTGCTGTATTTGGCTTTCAGCGAAAAAGCGGCAGGAAGAATTGCGACTTTAGGATTAAGGGTTCTGAAGGTTCTACGACCTAAAAAATACCGTTCAAGCGACCTTTCATCTGAGACAAAAGAAAGTCTAGCCGCCTTTTACTCAGGATTCAAAATCTTCCGCGAAAACCCTAGATATCTAGCAAAACCGGTCATCTATCTGACAATATCATGGTTGTTTAACCTTTCACAGTACCTTCTGGTCTTTTTCGCGCTCGGAATCTTCAACCAATCTTTCAGCTTCTTCATCATAATCTACTTTGTTGCCGGATCTTTGACAGATGTCTCTGCCAGTTTCTCCGTGGGCACTCTTGACATACTCTTAGCGACGATTTTTGTGCTCTACGGCTTGAACCCAGCTCTTAGCGGAATCACAGCAGCCCTTGTGAGAAGTGTAACTTTCTGGTCCCCGTTGATAATAGGCTATGTAATAGTACAGATCGTAGGAGCTAAAAACGTACTGGCGCCGCCTCCTCGCCAAGAAAAAAGCAACATCACTGCGCCAAAAACAGCTAGCGTAATTCCGGGAACCGAATAGTATATTTCAACAACAACATCAACAACAACAATAGTTTTTTCGGTGTCGTTGTTTACCATGAATAATCAGAATTTTTTCGAGTTATGGCGAATAGATTCTTTGGAATTGCTCACCAAACCAAAAAAAAGAACTTTAAAAACCGATTGTTTCAGATAAAAATAGGCTTGACAAAAAAGTCAAGAGTTTATGTTACGCCTTTGAATAGCCAGTTCATATCTGGCCCTTTCCGCTTTTCAGGCATTCTCTCGCAAAGTGCATGTGCTATCAACGGCAACGCAATAGTGGCGTCACAATAGCAAACTGCTCGTGTTCCTTCTTGGCTGTTGATTTTGCCCCAACTGATGGCTTCTTCTAGTGTGCAGCCGCTTAAGCCGCCCCACTGCTGTGAGTCTGTTGTGATTTGTATGGCATATTTGTGCGGGTAGTAGTATTCTTGTAGGCCTTTGCGTAAGCCGCCTTTTCTTCCTTTTACTCCTTGATCCTCAGTAAGCGGTGAAACTGAGATGGCGATAAGCTGAGTGAGATCCTTTGGTACACCCCCACCGATGTAGACGACACCTACGTCTTTAGTTTTTGTCCCTATGCTGATGAACTCATCGAATTCCCTAACAGAGTCAATATGCACACTGTGACCCTGGTTTTTGGCCATTAGGAATGTTTCGCCATAAGCGCTGTCAACCATAGCTGGACTGAAAATTGGAACGCCGTTGGCTGCGGCAACGGTAGAGATAGCCGGAATCTTTTTCTTGCCAAGGTACTTGCCGAGCAAATACAGAAATTCTGCTGAGGTGTAGTAGTAGTCGGTTTTAAGGGTCATAACGAAGTCTGTCACTAATTCCTCCATTTTACGGTAATCCGTCTCTTTCCCAAAAACATCGTAGTACCTGTTTACGTCAGCCTTAAGCAACGCTGAATCATCAACCATGTGGCTCCCCTGCCAGTAACCCAAACCCATAGCATCAACAATGTCTTCTGAAACGTTGGCGCCCGTGGAAACCAACACGTCAATGAAACGGTTTTCCATAAGCCAATTAATAATTGTCCATTGCCCAGCCGTGCTCATTGAGCCAGCGAAGCCCATAGCGATAGTAAGGTCTTTTTCTTTAAGCATGTTTTCCCAGACATCTACTGCTTCGCCAAGTTTGCGTCCCTGGTAAGCGGTTCGGCTCATTTCTGAAAGAAGCTGAGAAATACTTTTTTGTTTGACTTTTATTGGTTCAAGTTTCTTTTTAAAGTATGATTCGCTCATCCGCGAACACCCCGTTTTAGATTATTCGGCTTGTATATGAAATTTGTTATGCCAAAAAGCCCCCGACAATGCCGTTCCAACTAATAATATCATTAAAACCCCTTAACACGTTATCCAATGACATAAAGATACAGACGCCGAAATCTGTTTTCTCAAAGATCAAGCTATTTATCGTTGGCAAGCTTAATTTGTGATGTGCCATGATGTAAGGGAAGCTCTTTGCGCGGCTTTTTTTCCATGAAAAAACTGCTTTTCTTAAGCAACGGTTAAAAGGCAAATGATGCACAAACTAAATAACATCATAGAAAGGTTTGGTCATCAAAATGCAATCTGTTAAAACAGAACAGAAGAGAAAATTCATCTCCGTTGACCCAGCCAAATGTATCGGCTGCGGAATCTGCGAGTACGCTTGCACGGTTGAGAAAGGCGAAGCAATCTGGAACCCTATGAGGTCAAGAATCCGTGTTGTCCGCATGGCGCCTGCCTTCAACTTTGCCCTGTCATGTAGAGGCTGCAAGGATGCGCGATGCGTTAAAGCTTGCCCCGAACATGCAATCATGCAGACACAGGATACTGGTTTACTTGTAATCGATGATAAAGTTTGCAAGGGCTGCGACTGGTGCGTTCAAGCCTGCGAGCACGGTGGAATCACCATTAACCCTGAAACGGGAAAAGCCATAGCATGTGACCTATGTCAAGGTGAACCAAAATGCAAGGAAGCATGCCCTGAAGAAGCTTTAGAAATCGTTGAGTCTGATGAAGCCGCTGACAAACGTTTCAACGAGGCGCTGGCAGGTTTGGCGGTCCAATGTGAGCAAATGACCACGATGGCGAAGAACAAAGATTGGAAACCGCTCTTAGCTACTGCCGAGAAACGGTCTGAAAAGGTTTCAGCTACGCTTGAAAAGCTGAACAAGAAGACAATGGAAAAAAGGCAGAAATAAAAGACCTTATACTTTTCCTTTTACTCTGTTTTCTTCGTAACCCCTTAGAAAACTATCAATATCTAAACCAACCTTTTCGCACGCGTATCCACCCTCCAAGACAAAAAAAGCCGGTTTTTTCAGGTTCGCAACTCTTTTGCCGATCTCCCAATAATCATGCTCTATCAGCCCTAAAGTCGCCAGATCACCAACATGGGTGTCAAAGCCGCAAGAAACCGCGACGACCTCGACTTTATCGAAATCAACCATACACAGGGCTTTATCAAGCGTCATTAAGTAAAGTTCCCCTCCTGCTTGAGGCTGCAAAACATAGTTGATGCAGTTTCCCTCGGTGAAGTCGCCTGTTCCCGGGTAATTCGGTGACTGATGCAGCGAAAGATATGTAACTTTTTTGTTATCTTGAAATATCTCTTGAGTTCCGTTTCCATGGTGCCCATCTATATCCAAAATGAACGTTTTTTTGCCTAGTTTTTCGACAGCTATGGCGACGTTGTTGAGGTAGCAGAAACCACGTGTATGAACGCCTAATGCGGCGCCACCTCTGCCAACGTGGTGTCCCGGCGGTCGCATGAGTGAGAACCCATTAGTTTCACTTGCGAGAACAGCTCCGCCGGCAGAAAGCCTCGCGTACTCGTAGATGTCGGCGTATGCTGGCGTATCGGCGTCTTCAACTAAACCCTTTTTTAATTTCCAGAGGTAATCGGCATCGTGCACGGCAAGTAGATCATCTTCAGAGGCTGGCTTAGGCTCTAAAAAATCGTATCCTTTCTCTTTGAGGATTTCAGATGCAACCTTGACTCTTTGCGGTCCTTCGACGTGCCAGGCTCCGTAGCCTAAACACTTTTCAGAATAAACTATCTTGGTTTCCATCGATTAAGGCATCCATTACACAGATAAGTGACGATTTAACTTTAAAAGATAACGAAGCCAGTTTGCCGTCAGAATCAAACGGAGAA
>JBEKVK010000018.1:0-22075 GCA_049514075.1 Bathyarchaeia archaeon
GGCCTAAGAATATTATCCTTGAATTCTTGCTCGCCTAGTCGAATAACTTCTTTTTCCTGGCTGATAATCGTATAAGAGAAATTGGGGTTTATTCTAACCACTAAAAGACGTACCGCGTTTGTTCCGATATCCACGAACCCAACTACGTGTTCAGCGTTTATTGCTGTGTCTTGCATGAAAGCACCAATTTCTTTGCCACGACCCTTTCAAACAAATCTTTCTTCTTATTAAAAGCCTGCTGCTCCAAGATTGATTGCGTTTCGCATAAGCATTCGACAATTATCTTTTTTGCACCCACCTTTAAATTCAAATCTTTCACATTTGATTGGTGTGCATAATCTAAACTGTCGGCAACCCGCAACAGACCGGCTAGAATATTTATTGTATTTACTGTATGCCTGTCTAGCGATCTGAGGTTATAGTGTTTTTGTTTGGGCAATCCTTTTCTGTGATAGCGGGCGGTGCTTGCTACTATGCGTCTTTCTTTGGATGAGAAGGGCAATTGGGTAGCGTTGAGGATGAGTTTAGCTGATTCTTTATGGTGCCCACCCATACTTTTCGATAATCCAACATCGTGCAGAATTGCGGCATATTCGAGCCAGCATCTTTCTTGCTCACCCAACTTATGAACATCGGTTAGAGCGTCAAAGAACTTTAAAGCAAGTTTAGTAACTTGGGAATAATGTTCCGAATCATCCCAATGTCCACCCGCAAAGTCTTTGCAGGCTTTGATTATGTGTTTGCGGTTTTTGGTTGCTTCTTTTTCTCTTGTAGTATCTTCTTCGATTATTGTTCCAAGAGAGACGCCTTGGAGAAGCATCTGGGAGAAACTTTCAGGTAACGATTTTTTCCGTAGAGCGTCTGCGGCTGCTGAAATGTCATAATCGAGCCGAATCATCTCAACTTTGAACGGGTTAAACTCCAATATTGCGTAAGCTGCCTGCGGGTTTCCATCGCCAGGTCTTCCCACGCTTCCAGGGTTAACGAATGAGGTTCCATTTACCAGTCGCAACAGTTGTTGATGAGAGTGCCCTATGACTATCACTTCAGCTTTGGCTGTGTTGGAAAGCCTTTCTAAACGCTCAACCGGCATGTCAGGGTAAATGTGTTCATCAATTGACTCAGGGCTTCCATGAGTCACAAGCAGTTTTTTGCCTGCAACTTCAAACTTGAGTTCGCGAGGCAACGAATCAAGATATTCTTCACATGCATTTGACAACTCTTTTCTCGCAAATCTTAAAGCAGGGTTTTTTTCGTTTTTCTCTTTAGTTTTGCCCTCAATAACTTCAAGGTCATAGTTCCCAACAACGCTTAAAACGTTTTTTTCGCAAAGAAGATCAATTACTTCGTTTGGGAAAGGACCAAACCCAACTGAGTCACCAGCATTCAGAAAAACGTCTACACCCCTCTCTTCAGCATCCTGAATTACTCTTTCTAAAGCTTGCAGGTTTGCGTGAACATCGGATATGGCAGCAATTTTAATATCTGGGTTCATGAGGGCCTGCATAATTTTTTGTTCTCCAATTTTTAATCCAACGCCAGTTGTTTTTTTAAGTTGAGTAAAAAACGCTTCTTTTTTGGTTTTGTCCCAAAGTTGGACAAATTGGCTATATTGCTCTTTTCTTTTTTGTTTTATAAATGTCAAGAAGTTCGAAAGCTCAAGCTCAACTTTTTCAGGGTCTGTTTTCTTGATTTTCTCCGAGCGTATTTTATTTTTTGTTTCTTTTATGAATTTTGGGATATAATCTATCCAAATGTCACACTCATGCATTTCGCCAAGTACATCTTGAAAAGTTTTTATTCTTTCTATTTCTCCAGCGAGCTTGTTGGGGTAGAGCGACGCAAAATGTTCCATGGTATAACGAAGTTTTTTGGCGCGTATCCTCATCTGATGGTGCTTTAGAGTCTCGTTTTCCATGTAAACATATTCTTCCATCGCCAAGAAATCGTCTAATCTGGTGGATGTGTGCCAATGCGCTTTTTCCAGCACAATTTCGCGGTTAAAAGTCGAGTTTGCTTGCTCCTTTATGGTTTGTATGCAAAAGCTTCGAATATCTTTCAAAATGCAGCTTGCAATCAGCTTTTCTAAACCATTAACTACGGACGATTGAATTCTTTTTCTTTGTTCTTTATGTTGTCTGAGAAGTAAATCAAGGCCTGTTTTTCCTGCCGTTGGCTTTAGGTTTTCTTTGTATTGCTCCATAAAAGCTATTTGAACGTCAAGGTCTCTGGCGTTAGAAAGAAGACGAGTCACTTCTTTTATTTCTCGCCGCCATTTTTTATAGTCTTTTTTGGGAAAGCAGACCCGGAAAATAGGCAGTGCTGCTCTGATTCTGCGGGAACCAACGCGCATTCTATGCACGTATTCGATGTCGCTGCTTTTTAGTACTCCATCAATTTGTTGCTCAAAGGCATCAAGTTGCGTTAGCATTGTTTCGCAACCGAATCTACAGTAGCTTGGGTCAGTTTCGCATGGTTGAGTCTTAACTGGGCCTTTCATTCCAGATGCCCCTGTTCTTAATCAGCCAAGCTTGAGAATCGATGATTTCCTCTCCCTTGATGGGTTTTACTCTTTCGTATGTTCCATCTGTAAGCAATCTTCTTGCTTTGACGTTGTCGCGCAAGGCAATTTTGAGCATGTTTTCGAGGAGTGCGCTGCGGATATATGGGTCAGGCACTGGTAAGAGGACTTCGATTCTTTCGTTGAGGTTTCTAAACATCATGTCTGAACTGCCGATTAGAACGTCATCTTCTGGGTCACCTGGAAAGTAATAGATCCGTGCATGTTCAAGGAAGCGTCCCACGATGGATATCACTGAGATGTTGTCGCTTACTCCTTGTATTCCTGGTCTTAAGCAGCAGAGGCCTCTGACGTTTAGGTCGACTTTGATTCCGGCCATTGAAGCCCTGAAAAGGGCTTGAATGATTTCTGTCTCCTCAAGATTATTTAGTTTAAAAGCCAGGTATCCCTTCCCGGTTTTTTGGTGAAAACTTATTTCTTTTTCTATTCGCTTTAGGATTTCTTTCTTTAGCGTTTTTGGTGCCACAAGCAGGTGTTGAAATTCTTCTTCTTGTAGACCGTTTACGATGATGTTAAAGAGGTCGTTAAGTTCATTCCCTACGTCAGGATTCGACGTTAAGTAACCGATGTCCGCGTAGATTCTTGCTGTCACAGAGTTGTAGTTTCCTGACCCGATGTGAGAGTACCTTACAATTTTGTCGTTTTCTCTTTTAACAATTAGGCACAGTTTTGCGTGAACTTTAAAGTTGGGAAAATTGTAGACCGTGTTTATTCCACCTTGCCTGAGTTTAGAAACAAGGAGAATATTGTTTTCTTCATCAAATTTGGCTTTAAGTTCAATTATTGCCGTTACTTTTTTGCCTTTTTCAGCTGCCTCTATCAAAGCGTCAACAACAGGCGAATTATGATCCATCCTGTACATAGTCATGCATATTTCCAAAACACCGCTATCTTGAGCCGCTTCTTTTAGAAGATTAATTATTACGTCAAAGCTATCATACGGGTGGTATAAAACGAAGTCTTGTTTGTCCAGGCTTGCAAAAATATCATGTCCGGCGCTCAAAAGGGGCGAGATGCTTGGAATATATGTTTTGTCTTTAAGGTCGGGGCGATTTATTTTAAGCATTTGCCAAAGATCCACAAGTCCAAGTGGCCCATCAAATTCATACGTTAGATTATCAGCTAAGCCTAACGCTTCAGCTATTTTATCTTTAATGTCAGCAGGCACTGTCATTTCAAATTCTAATCTGCTTGGGAAACCGACTTTTCTAGTTGTCAAGCTCTTCTTCACGGAGTAGAGGAAGTCCGCTGATTCATTCATAATGATGGCTATTTCCCCATTCCTTGTTAGTCTGAACTGGTACGCTGTAAGGTCTTTTTCGTTTGGGAAGAATAGATCCAAGTTACTTGCAATCAAGTCTTCAATAAAGACGTAATTATACTCTACTTCTTGGCTGTAAACGCTTTTTGGAATTCTTATCAGCCTTCCGAACTCTTCAGTCGGGACATCAATTAAGAAGTAGGTATCTTGTTTGGCAAAGCCAGTTACGTAAAAAGTTATATGAAGATTCTCAATCGCTGCACTATCAAAACCTTCTTTAGTTTTAACCAACGGGAGGATAGACTGCTTCAGAAAACTACGCAGGTTTTCCTTATCTTTTACACCCAAATCACTAAATTTCCAAATGAAGATTTTTTGTTTTGCTAAAGCAGGGAGAAGCTCGTCTCTCCAGCAAGCACCATGGTTTTTGATCAAAGGCAATATTTCTTTTCTTGTCGCTTCAATCTGTTCGGCGGCAGACATTCCATCCGTAGATTTTTCTTCAGATCCCGCCTTGATCTTTTTCATAAGCCTAGGAATCCGCGTCATGAAGAACTCGTCGAGGTTGCTACCGCAGATCGCGATAAACTTGACTCTTTCCAGCAAAGGATGTTTGAGGTCTTGCGCTTCCTCAAGGACACGCAAATTAAATCTTACCCAGCTGAGTTCTCTGTTTATGTAGTAGCTTGGGTTGTCCAGGAACTTTTTCTGACCTTGGGCAATTTTCTGGTCCAGATCAGTGTTCGAAGTCGGCAGCGATTCTTTGGACATGTTTTCCACAGTAGTTTTTTGGTCAATCATACATTAGAACTTTTGGAATTTGCGCATTATCAAATAATCTGAACGCATTATTAATCTTCGGATTTGGCTTTTTGTCGTTCAGCGGTCTTGCTTCCTTGGCAGATCTTTGGTTTCTGTGCATTTTGCTTGGCGAACACGGAACGTTTCATATTCGAAAAGTGGAACTTTTCTGTGCGTGTGGATACTCTCCGTATATGTTTTATATGGGGGCGTTGTGATTAAGGGCTCCGAAAATAGACTATATAGTGATAAATAGACTATATATTGCGGTTCTATATAGTAAGGGTTAAATCCTGAGCCCGGATTATTAAAACACATGAATTCTTTAACTCTTAAAGAAAAAGGCTTCTCAGAATCCGTTCCTTTGAAAAACCTACCGTTTTCCAGCCTCCCACTCAACAAAGGCACAGTTCTAATCTTAGTTGACAGCTTGCCCACAGGAAAAACTGACTCAGACATCCTCTACATCGGCAAAACAAAGAAACCCAACAAAAGAATCTTCGGTGGCTACCTAGCCGGATACGGCGGAAAAATAACCAGAAAAATCAACGCAATGCTAATTGATGATGGCTACATGGAAAAAGTCGGGGTTAGCTGGATGCTAACTGAAGATCCGAAGTCGGCGCAGGAAGAGCTGCTGGAGAGCTTCAAAAAAGAACACGGCAAATATCCTGCCTGGAATAGTCCAGCCAAAAAAACTGCCAAAATCCCCAAGAAAGCTGCCTCGCCCGAAAAAAAAGTTGCAAAAGCAAAACGCTCCCCTAAAACCGCTAAACCCAAAACCGCCAAACCTATAAAAGCTACCGTTGAAACACAGAAAACTCCTTAATTTCTGTTCTTGGCTTCATTTCTTGAGTAATGCTGGATCAACTCAACAGTGGACCACGGCAGGCAATCCTCTTTTTTAAAACCTAAAAGCTCGGCGTACTTGTGAATTGAGTCAGGATCCGCTTCTATCTCCATGAACTCCGGAATGTAAGCGTAACTGCCAAAGTAGCGGTCAATATCAAAACGTACGTGATCAAGCACGTAGCTGACTCTATGTTTCTCCATACTCTCTCTAACAGACAGCCCAAGGTTTTCCAAAATTATCTTCACAGTCTCCAGATTTGAGACGTCAACAGAATATTCTTCAGCGGTTTTAGCTGATTGAGTGAAACGCACTTTTTTGTACGTTAATTCAACCTTGTCTTCTTCTTTTCTTAGGCGCAAAACATCTTTTGCCTTGACTATTCTTCCGTCTTCAAAGTCGAAAAAGATTGTTTGGATGTCGCCGTCAAAGATTTTTTCTGCACCCAGATCTGTCAGAGTTTTCTCAATCTTTTTTCGGTCAATCTCTAAAATCTTGACTTCTATTTCTTGCATAAAACCCATTGAATAGTCCGCCATTATAAACGTGTTTACCCCATTTATTTAGTGAAACAAACTATGAAAGGTTGAGGCTTTAGGCGAATTGGATTGTTTTTACGGTGACGTGGCTTGGTTTTTTGATGACTTGATGGTCTAGTCCACATGTTGGGCAGAAGACTACTTCAAAGTTTGAGAAGTTTTCGGGGTGAAGATCAAATTTGTTGTCGCATCCCACACATTTTACTTTCAAGTTTTTCACCTCAACTCTGTATGAACTGGCAATTTCATTTTGGATATCTGGGTTCTCTGGTCAAACTCGAAAGGCTCAAGCAATAAGATTTGATTTTTTCGGATAGTCATCAGCTCGATTCCGCAGATTGGGCAGTGGACATACTGGTATTCGTCAACAAAGTCAAATTCGAAGTTTTCTTTGCATTCAGGGCACGTGAAGATTACTGAAGTGTTGATTTTTTGCGTATCCTTTTCCCCAATTATCATTGGGGGCTTTCGTCAACTTAAGAAATATCTTAGTAGATTGTAGTAACTATATAGAAAGGATTCATTTTGAACCCCTTGAAGCCAAAATTAAACGATTGCCTAAGCTAAAACAACTTCTAAGCTTTTTGTCTTGAGCTTTTAAGAGTTCAACATTATCTTGCTTTTTATCTTGGTTGGCCACATTTGATGCATTTTCTGGTGCCATCGGCCTCAGACTTGAACCATCTGCCACCGCACTTGCATGGAGCCTCACGCATAATACAGTTACTCATATTCATGTGCTGACTCACGTTGAATACATAAAGTCTCGCTGCATAATCTAACGAGAACTTTATTACCTATATAGCAACGCTTTTCTTGTTTTGCCTCCTTCCTAAGACCCTTTTATTAGAAAATAAGTCTAAACACATTTCTTTTGTCAAAATGCAGCGTAGAGCAACGACCTATTTAGTAAATAACAATTTCTACGAGTCAGGCTAAATAGATTCGAAGAAACTATTTGCCCAATGTTTTCTATAGCGGCAAATATCAAATCCCGCTGCTTGCTAAGTTAAACTTAGGAGAAATAGGAGAAGGCACAGCGAGGGAAAAGTCCGTTACATTACACTTTTATAATCAAGGTAACGGTTACTTTTTCCTTGCTAAGTTTCTAAAATTATTCCAACAGCGACTTTGTTGGAAACGCACCTAAAGCAAATGGCTTGCCAGTTTCCAAAATATTATTCAAAATTAAAAGGACAACAGAGTCTCTAAATAGTTCCTGCCCAAGCTCTTGGGGACTCCTTATGTTATGTGTTGGTAATTATCAAATACTTTTTCCGCACAATATTCACTTAAAATCTATTTGTTTCTAAATATTCTCAATCGATTAATTTTATGTACCCAGAAGGTATTTCCAATAAATGAAGAAGCTTGGGATGAATAGGACAAAATCAAACAAATCTTTAAAACTTGCTTGTTTGGTAAGTCTAGTAATATTCTTAGTTTTACCAGTGACCCAGCCGTTGACGCACGCTTCATCGTTGCCCTTTCAAACCGGGCAGTTAGCTACGGCTAATCAGTTGACTATCGCTGGCTCAAGCATTCTTGCTCCAGTCGCCCAGGAAGAGGCAGCTCAGTTCCCAAACTACTGGAGCAACTTGGTTGCGGCAAACCCAGGGTGGGGGACTGCTTTAGCTCTTGATATTGATCAGATTAACATTGGGACGTTGGGTAGCGGAAATGCGGTTTCAGCATTAGCCGCTGGCACAGCAGATGTCGGAGAGATGTCTAGACCTCCGAGTAGTATCGAATGGCAAACTTCTAACATGGGAGTGGTCCTGCCCACACTGTGGGACAGCAAAATTATAGTTGGGGCCCTTATGTTACTCCAACAGTAGCTAACGTAAAATACGCCTCTTCTGGTGTTCAAATACATTCAGCTACAGGGCAATATGACGCGTGGAGATGGCTCTGGGAGGTGACACCGGAACAAATACCAACTACCGGTCCACTATTAGCTACAGGCGTTTGGGTTGCTTATTTGAGAGCAGTTAACCCCATGACACTTCCAGGTGGAAGTGTTGAGGCGTCATCGACAGGTACCTTCATGGGTGACAACCAATGCATCCCACTTAACCCCGCCGACTGCACGGGCGCTAGTGTGGTAAACTCAACCCTTCAACCATTCACGCCCACCGCAACTCAGACTCAGTCAATCCCTGACGGTCTCGTCAACGGTATCGACTTCTTCTACTTCGTTGATGCATATATCAACTATTACGCGAACGGAATCTACAATCCATATGCTGACATTACCGGCCAAGGAGTAATCAACGGAAACAGCTTCTTCGCATTCGTCAACTGCTACATCGCGTTCTACGCAATCGACGGCTATCCGCCGTAAGATCATCTCGCGGATGTTATGAGGAGAAGAAATGAAACAAGGTCATGTTTTTCTGAGTGTCGTAATAGCCCTTACGGCCAAGGGTTTCTTGGAAGAGCAGTCAAAGTTGCATGATTACCGCTTTCTTCTAAATTTTTTGCAAAGGATTGACTTTTCGTCTAATGGATGACTGTTTTAATAAAAAGGATAGAGGCACTTTCATCAATTCAGCCCTCCTGCCCCTCCAGCCATTGTCCGTATGCAACGTAGTCGTCTACGAAGATGAAAAAGTCAGTTGAGTCTATTTTGTGGTCATGGTTCAAATCGCAAGCGGCATTGCAGACGCCGTTTTGGTTAGACTGTATGTAGGCATCAACGAAGTAGAAGAAGTCGTTGCCATCAACTTTGCCTTCATGGAAAAAGTCAATTGCCGTCCACTGCGGAACTATTACAGAAACGGTCGCGCTTGCAACTTGGGAGGGGCTGAGCGGTGTACCTGTGGTCTCGTGCATGTTTGGAGAAATAACACTGAGGCTTGGGTCAATGCTCACGTTAGCGTTTCCTGGACTTATTGCTTCAAAGTTAAGCGTAAATAAGACTCCAGAGCCGCTTGCATCCGCATCGCTGAGAAGGCAATTGTTTATTCCGCCTTTGACGGTGCCATCTTTATTGTCTATTTCTACGGCCGGGGCAAGGAAGAATGAGTCTGCTACACTATTAAGGAAAGGTCCCTCAGTGATTTTCACCAACCTAAGAGCGCTAGCTGTCCAATTAACACAGATACCGTAAGCCCAAACGGCATACGCGTTATCTATCCTGACGTCAACGCTGAATTCGCTGCCGTTGTCAGCTACAATGGCGGTGTTCAGTGCGCCCGACTGAACAACACTAAACGTGGTTGGAAGACTCGGATTAAGCAATATCAGCTTGGCCATGTCATTGCTTGGCACATTATTTGCGTCTCCGCTGTAAATTGCGGTAATAAACGCTGTGCCCGGTTTTGTGTCAACATACTTTGTGACGGCTACACCAGAGTTCAAGTTAGTCACTTCAGAACTAAAGGTTCCTGAATTGCTGCTTGTTTTCCAAGTAATCGTACCAGCGGGGTTTGCGCCAGAAACCGTTGCGGTGCAGGTCACAGAGTTCACAGCTGAGGTAATATTCTGGTCAAGATTAACCGTTGTTAAAGATCCAAACAATGAAAAAGCGCAAACATAATCGTCGCCAGAGCCAACATAAACCATTCCATCTGCAATTGCGGAAGATGTTGGATCTCCAACCTGAAAAGCCCTTATTTTGTCTCCATTTGTCGCGTTCAAAGCATACAAGTTTCCGTCAGTTGAGCCAATATAAACCATTCCAGAAGCTACTGCCGGAGATACAGATACTTCATTGCCAGTTTGGTAACTCCATACCTTGCTGCCAGTTGTCGCGTTCAAAGCATACACACTCCCGTCAAACGAGCCTACATATATCAAGTCGTTGGATACAGCTGGAGATGAATTTACTGCGCCTTTGGTTTCAAAACTCCAAAGTTTGTTTCCATTTGTTGCATTTAAGGCGTAAACGTATTGGTCATAGGATCCGAAATAGATGATTCCGTTGGCAACAGCAGGCGAAGACATTACTTCACTTCCCGTCGTAAAATTCCAGAGACTCTTGCCAGTTAAAGCGTCCAAAGCGTACAGTTTCCCGCTTGGTCCGCCAACATAAACGGTACCGTAAACAACAGCGGGCGAAGAGCCTATCTTTCCTCCCAGGAAATAGCTCCAAATTTTGGAGCCGGTTGTTGCATTCAATGCGTAGATGTTTCCATCATAAGTGGATGTGACATAGACCACTCCTGCTAAAACGGTCGGTGATGTCTCGATCGAGCCACCTGTGTGGTAACTCCAAATTTTGCTACCTGTTGTTGCATTCAAAGCGTATACATTGTTGTCGTCTGAACCAATGTAAACAACTGAATTATCAATAGCGGGAAAGGAGTCAACGGGGGCATAGCTTGTGTAATTCCATATTTCGTTGCCTGTAGAAGAATTTAACGCATACACGTTATCATCAAGTGAACCGATGTATACGAAGCCGTCTACAACCGCCGGACCTGACGCTACTTGGCTAAACGTTCTAAACTTCCACTCACTTTGATTTCCAGCGGCGACGCTTGATAAACTGACGCCAGTGTGGCTAGGGTCATGCCGAAACATAGGCCAAGAATTTGGGTCGCTGCTTTGATTATCAGCTTTTGCGACTTTCAATGTCCCAAACAATGTTGTGGACAGCATGCTTGTTAAGAGAATCAGTAAAAGTACACTGCATGTTGTTTTCTTGTTCATTGCTTTTTCTCCAATAATATAGGCTTCTCACTGCAGGAAGTATATGATTTCTTTCATCATAGAAAACGATGAAGCAATTGGTTTTCAGCTTGCCTATTTAGTTGCAGTAGAACATTAAGTAGACGCGTTCGTTTAACAATTTTCTATGGCGAAACCCAATATATACAACTTGTTTGCACATCGGTTTGATTGTTTGGGAAGGTCAAAAATGATGGAGAAAAGCTCGACTTCGGTATTTAATGGAACACTTACCGTTGCCAGCTTCGCTACGGGGATTTTGAATCGGTCAGTTGACACTTCAAGCTTGCTATAGGAAACTAGATAAATGCTATCGCTCTTCTTTCAGATAAACCCAATCTCAAGAGTCCATCGTAAAATGGGTTCCGAAATATTACAAAGAGTTTTTTGTTCTTCGCAACATTCTCTATGATCAAAGTTTTCTTAAACTCTCGGTTTGCCATACCTGATTTGGTTGTGTACAAAGTGCGCGTTTGCTTAAAGGAAAAATCATAGTCTATAGAGATTATTTTTAAAAGGAAAAAACCACACGATAGCTAGCACCATTGAAAGAAGAAATGATAGGAGAACCCTACGAAACGAAAGATACCAGTAAATCAATGCTAATTGCGCTGTCATCTCGGATAATTGTAATAATTGTTTTAATATTATGTGCCATAATTCTTGGGCCTGTAAACAACTTGAACATGCTTGGTATCATAGATATACCAATAACTAGAGGAAAAGACGTTTTTTCATTATTCACTAGCTTATTTGTTAGGTGGGATTCAGGATGGTACTTAAATATAGCTCAATCCGGTTATCCCTTGGGATTTACAAAGCCTTTAGTAGGATTTGACCGATATTATACGCCATTAGCAGATCCTCAATGGGCGTTCTTTCCGTTATATCCAGCAGCAATGAGAGCTTTAGCATCATTAATAGTTGGTATCAACAATGTGAAAACGCCCTCCCTGATAGTTTCAGGCATAATAATTAGTAACACAGCTTTTTTTGTAAGTATCTACTTTTTTTACAAATTAACCAACAAGCTCTTCAACTCCACAAAGATAGCTATAATATCAGTAGCTTTTTACTCATTCTGGATAGCTACAGTTTTCTTTTCAGCAGTTTACTCAGAAGCGCTGTTTATGGCTTTAGCATTGGGTTCATTCTATTACCTCGAGGAAAAAAGATACTATCGAGCTATACCATTAGGGATGTTAGCAGCGTTCACAAGAAGTGACGGTTTCCTGATAACAATCCCATTCTTTATCTATGCGCTGCAAATAAAAATACCTAAACTCTACGAAAAATGCAAATGTGGCTGTGGAAAATTGCTTGAAGCTAAACAAAGCTTCATTAAATCCCATCAAACAAACTTCAAACTTTTCTTAGTGTCAGCAATTGTAGCATCGCCGTACTTGATCTGGAATCTTGCAGGTTACTTTGTAGCAGCTAGAATATTTCCTGTACAAGAGATTGCTAGGACTGTTAACTGGGGAGCTTATCCACCATTTATTAGCCAATTCTCGTACTATCAAACTGCCACTATCTTTAATGAATTTCTTTTGACAGCGTTAATTATGATAGTTGCTATACCTACAATTTATTTCATAGTTAAAATTAAAAAAGTGTTTACCCTAGAATCGAACACTTTGAAATATTGGGCTTTTTATGCTTCAATAGTTTACGTATTATTCACACAATCATTTATTTTCAGCATAATTCGCTATGCAATACCAATGCTGCCTATCTACTGGGTTGCAGCTAAAATCTATACTAAAAATCGCTTAATTGGTTTGATACTTTTAGGACTGATGGTCTCTCTGTCTATAATAGGCGTATATCTGTTCGAAATTCAAAGTGTTTACTTGCTTTAACCAAAATGATAGGAGAACTATAAGAAACGAAAGACCTGCACAAATCAATGCTCATTGCTTTAACATCACGAATATTAGTAATTTTAATCATGGTTTTTTGCGTATCCCATTTCACTATTGGTCTAAACTCATATGGATTTGTTGGTACGTTTTACCGGGATGATGCATTTTCTTACATATTTTTAGCTCAGAACGGTTATCCGTTGGGACAAAATATGCTTACTTTAGGTAGGCAATGGGCATTCTTTCCATTATTCCCAGTATCGATTAGAGCCTTAGTGATACCGTTGTTACCGTTTTTTCCGTCACCCACAACATCATTGAGTTCATTATTGTGGGCAGGATTTCTTGTAGCAAACATATCATTTTTTGTAAGCGCTTATTTTCTTTTTAAACTTACTAACAAAATTTTTAACTCGTCAAAAATAGCGTTGATAACAGTTTCGTTTTATTCATTTTATGGCGCATCATCATTTTTTTCATTAATAGAATCAGAAGCATTGTTCATGGCATTAGCATTAGCATCATTTTATTATCTTGAAGAAAACAAGTTAGTACAAGCCTCAATTTTGGGTTTCTTTGCATCACTAACTCGAAGCGATGGCTTCTTAATATGCATACCCTTCTTGATCTGCGCATTCCAAACAAAAACACCGCAAATTGTTAACAGTGCCCGGAGCTTTATTGAAAAACACAGCAAAAATTTTAAACTACTTCTATGCTCAGCTATAGTTGCATCTCCGTATCTACTGTGGAACGTTTTAGGCTATTTCATATCTGATCATCTATTTCCGATACAGATTATTGCACTAAATGTGGATTGGGAAAGACCAATACCATTGGTTTCTCAATTAGAACATCTTTATTTTATGGGAAATTGGTTTGCTCGCATGCTAAGTGCCCATTTCAGAATATTTGATATTGTGCATATATGGTCCGCTCCAAGTATCAATTTTGAAACGTTTGATCTACTGTCTATCGGATTAATTCTTTCTCCGATAATCTATTTTGTGGTAACAACAATTAGAACAGGCCTGACCGTGAGCTTCTCAAATACTGACAATAAAACAATGAAGAAGCTATTTTCTGCTAATGTTAAAAGTGAATTGTTGAGTACAGCGAAATATTGGGGTTATTATGCGGCAATTCTTTACATAATATTTTATCAATCTGACCTTTCGAGTATATTTCGATACTCAATTCCTCTTCTTCCAATCTACTGGGTTTCAGCCAAAATCTATGTTAAGAACCGTTACTTAGGTGGAATAATATTCATACTCATGCTGTTATTGCTCATTATCGGTTCGTATCTATCAGCAACTAACGCATATGGATATGACTAAACCAAGCCTGCGTTAGGATCCCGCGCCGTAATACCTTATTCAGTTTCTGTCCTGTTTTTTCAATGATGTGCGGCACCTACTAAATAGTAAAGTTCCAAACTATTGTCTATCCATGTTTTATGTTGGGAAGTTTCAAATATATTTTCCGTCGAATGTGATTATGGAGAAAAGTGGATGAAGCGAGTGCTGTGCGTGATACTCTTTACTATCCTTATAGGCAGCATTTTCGTTTCGTTTTCTGCTGAGCCAAAATCTGTTAGGGCTGACATTCAACAGAATAGCTCGACTGGCGGTACCAATTCAGCAGCAGGCATAGCCGTTTCTAACGTAACTGCTTCTCAGAGTTTTGTGGAACAAGGCTTTAAAGTAACTTTAAGCGCCAACTTCGAGAACTCTGCTGCTTCAACGGTCGTCTTTAACGTTACTTTCATAGTCAACACTATCGTAGTCAGCACTCAGCAAGTCACTTTAACGAGTGGGAGCTCAAATGTTGTTTCATGTTTGTGGGATACCACTGGTTTCTCTTTAGGCAATTATGTCGTGAGTGCAAGTGCTTGGCCTATTGCTATGGGGACTAGCGCTTCGTGTTACACTTGCACTGGTAGCACGATACTGCTGACTATCCTCGGCGATTTAACCGGCCAGGGAACAGTTGATTCAAATAGCTTCTTCGCGTTCGTAAACGATTACGTCAACTATTTTGGGCCAGCACATCAGTATAATCCGGCTGCAGATTTTGAGCATAACGACGCCATAACTTCCACTGACTTCTTTGATTTTGTGAACGCTTACATAGCCTATTGGACTGGTCCCACACCGTTTATTCGTAACGGCGGATTAACGCTGACCATATCCATTTCACAAACTGATTATACTTTAGGTGCGCCTGTTGTTTTCAAATTAAGCATTAACAATGTTAGTGATAAGACCATTTCTTTCGCATACATCGGCGGTCTTTTTGATTACATAGTTTACAACAATACGGGCATCGTTTACAGGTATTCATATGGCTTGGCGTTTCCTACGTATGCGATCGAAACTTCGCTTTTGCCAGGCGCAAGCTTGACTCAGAGTTTTGAATGGGATCAGGTTTGTAACTTGAACTCTTTGACAGCTAACCCTTGCGTTCTCATTCCCACTATGTCATGCCCCGTATTTCACGCGTCAGCTGGAACATATAACATTGTAGGCGAGGCGCTTGGAATGCAAACTGTTCCATGCCAAATAACCATAACAAACGCACTACAATGAGCTGCTTTAGTCTTCATCTGAAGCCAACTTTAGAAGCTCAGTCTCATTCTTTGTTTCAAGCCGTTTTGGAAAAAAATATTGGCCATTAAAAGTTTGTTTGCTTCCGTTTTTTTTGTCCGGTTCTACGGTTTTTTCTCAAAGACTGATAGTTTTTTCGGTTTCTTTTTTTCTCCGAGTGATTAGAAGAAAACGAGAGTAAATAGTCCATATAATTGGCGTGCTTTGCGGTTATTCTGGCTAGTGAAAAATGGTGAAAAATGTTTGAAAGAAAAAGCTCGTGGTCTCTTGGTATTGCTGTTTGGTCTTCTCTTGTGGGTTCTGCTTTTCGTACATCTTCTTCTTGTGTGCGTTATCCTTTTCGAATGTTGTATTATGGGGTTTTAGCGTTTTTTTGGCGTGCTGTTCTGTTCTTCCTGTTGGCTAAGTTTCGGGTTAGTTTCTGTTTGAGGTTGATCTGTTTTGTCGGTGTCGTCAACGTTTGATGCATTTGATTTTTCGTTGATTTTTGGTTGGGATTGGCTTTCTGTGTTATAGGAACCATTTGTTTGAGTTTCATGTAGGTCTCTTGCTTCTGATGTTTGAGTTCTAATGGCTCCTTCCACTGCCTGTCTTATCGAGTCAAAATAGCTTTTTACCGCTCTCTCTTGCTCTTCTAGCGTTTTGTTTAGATCTGTTATCTCTTTGGTTAGTTGTTCTCTTTCAACTTTAAGAGCAGACTCTAAAGTCTGGACTTTCTTTCCAGTTTCTGAGATTTTGCTCAAATAAGTCGCTATCGACTGGGTTAATTCTTGGGGTGCGAAAGGCTTTGATTCTGGTTTCATTGGTGCGTCCAAGGTGGAGGATGCTTGATTTGACCATGTTTCGTAGGCGGCAGGAACCTCCGTTGTCGTTGTGGCTTGGATTATCTTTTCCAACTCCATTTTGGTTGGTGTTGGCTGTTGATTATTTGGCTTTGGTTGAGGTGGATCGACAAAAGCGGCAGATATTGTTGGACCTGGCTTTGTCCGTGGCAGGTTCGACATTTGTGGACCAGTTTCTAGAATTGGTTTTCGTCTGAGGAAGAAGTAGAGCATTGTGAACGTGAATAAACCCGTTGCTACAAGGAGCCAAGAAAAAAGGCTCACACTGTTTTGAAGAATAGTAGGCGTCTTGGATGGTTCTGGGGAAGGTGAAACTACTAGTCCGCCGCTGCCTACTATTGTAAAGTACGCTGTCTGGTTTTCGCCGGCTGGAACTCCAGTGTTTTGGTAAGTCCCCGCGTATATTGCTGCGGTGACTGATGCCTCGCCTGCGATTGTGTTTGTTGGGATTTGAAGGGTGACTTGCAGTTCAGTTGGGCTGGTGAAATTGCTGTTTATTTGGGTATTCTCAATTTGTGTTTGGTTGACTATTTTGCCTGACGCATCCTGCATGTTTAAGGTGATGTTTGCTTGCTGCGCTGAATCTGCATCATTAATTGCCAGCCCGACTTTTGCAGTGTTGCCTGGGTAAAAGATTGTTTGGTTTTGTCCCTGCTGGTTCTCAATACTGACGGAGGTGATTTGGAGATTCCAATTTGTAGTGAAGCTTTGGCTCTTCTTCAAGGTGCTGTTGCTTGTTTGAATACTCGCAGTTGCTTGCCATTTGCCTATGACTGAACCTGAGTTTTGCGCCTTTGCGGGCAATCGGAATGAACATTCGGCGACTCCTAACCCGTTTGTTTTTTCGATAAGTGTAACGCTGATTGAGTTTTCAGAGCCTGCTGGACCTTGAATTTTGAAGGTCACTAGCTGATCTGGCACGGAGGCGTTGCCGTAGGTTACCCTGGATGTCAGGTTAATTTGATCGAAAGGCGCAAAGTTTGTGGACGGGGCGCCTTGTTCGTTTAGTAAACTCAAGCTGAGGGACCATTGATCAGCAGATCCTTGTCCGTAAGCTGGGGCGGTTTGGACAATGACTAAGAATAAAACAAGCATAGCCAGGCTCAATAGCATTATTTTCCTTTTTTTCATGGGCATCATTTTTTTCACCTTTTTTGTTTTTACGATCCTTTCATTCTTCTGTTAAGGTAATTTCTTAGTAGCAATGCTCCGACGCACAAGATCAAGTAAATAACGACGAGAACTAAAGCTGCGGAAAAAGCCAGGCTCCAAACAAAAAATTCTTTGTTAGTTTGATTGCCGCCTGGGAGATTGTTGCCTCCCCAATATACCACTTCGCTTCCGGGAGCCGACCAGATGAAAACGGTTAACGACGGCAGCTGTGTGTGGAGGCTGAAAATGTGCCACCATGGGGTTGGAAAACTATTTACCGCCGGGCCTGAATACGTGAACAGCAGGACCAGAGTTTCTCCTATGGCGACTCCGATTCCCAGCAAAACCCCTGTGATGATGCCTGGCATCGCAGCGTACAGCATTATTTGTCTGGCTGTCTGCCACTGACTGGCTCCCAGGGCAAACGACGCTTCTCTGTAAGATCGTGGCACTGCCCTTATTGCTCCTTCCGCTACGCGAATGTTCCATGGAAGAGCCATAAATGACAACGCTACAGCGCCGCCCCACAAGGTGTAGTTCCATCCCAAAGTTACTGTGAATAAAGTAAACCCGATTATTGCAATCACAATGGAGGGTGATCCAGCAAGAACTTCAATAAAAAACCTAATACCATTGACGATTCTGCCTTGCGCTGAGTACTCTGCAAGGTAAATTGCAGCTAAAATGCCAATTGGAACCGCTATGAATTCGCAGAAAGTCACCACAAGCAACGATCCTAGCGCATACGCTAATACACCTCCTGCTGAGCCATGAGGTAAACCTTGGCATATTGCTTGGACGTTGGATAGATTAAGGTTCATTGAAGTAAAAAGTTGTACTGACAAGAAGGGTGTGGCCATCACTACTACGAAGGCTACCATAGCTACAACAACACCTATGCAGAAGATCGCTGAAAGACGCAAGCCAAACTTTACAACTTTTTCTGTAGCGATTGGCGAGTCCTTTACTTTGTCTTCAGCATCTTTTGCTCTTTGAATGTCGACCATTACAGCTAAGAAGCTTAAGGAAGCAATTGCGAACCCGACGTACATGTACGCTGAATCTATTATCGCTACCAATACTGCAATTCCTGTTGTAGCGATTGACAACTTTCTGCCTAATGAATGTCCTTCCCAAAGCAGATATGATATGCAAAACAGAACGAGACTCGGCGTCATCAAAAGCAAGGAAAATATTGTAATGGAGACGTAGTCGCTGGCTGTGAAGATAGATGGGGATACACTTTTGAACCCGTTGATAAAGTTGGCAGCCACTGGCTCCAATGAGACGACGGCGGAAATGAAAAGTAGGCTTCCCGTTAACAATACTTCTTTCTTCTTTTTTACAAAGAAATTGAGCAATTTTGCAGGATTTTTTCTAAGACTCATGTCACTTACTCCTGCGTTGTTGTCCTTTTAGCCAAAATCACTCTTACAGCAACGTTAATTATGCCTACTATTGCAAACAGCAGAAATCCTAAAAAGTAAACTCCCGGTCCAGGGGGGCCTGCGCCATCAAGCGAGGCGTTGTAACTGGTTTCCATTATTATAGACAGAGTTGAGGTCCGAGCCAGAGGATTGAAGATGGCGAGCGGTGAGGTTAAAAGTGATGATGAAATTGACCCATTAAGCACAAAATAAAGAGCAACCATTTCGCCCATAGCAGCAGCAAGCGCCAACAAAATTGCTGTGAGAATCCTTGGCATTGCACTCGGGAGTAGGACTTCCTTAGTTGTTTGCCATTTTGTAGCGCCGATTCCTAGGGATGCTTCGCGTAATTCTTGCGGTACCGCTCTAAGAGCGTCTTCTGTAATAGTCGCAACTATTGGAAAGGACATTATGAGCAGAATTAGCCAACCGTACAAATCGCAGCCTTCGAAAATTTGCCCGGCTTGAGTATGTAGAAAACCGCTGAATGAGTATCTGCTAATTGGATTTACAAAAAGGGCAAATCCTAGTAGTCCAATGACTATTGAGGGAAAGCCATCAAGCACTTCCATCGATGTTTTTGTAAAGTTTCTAAATCTCATATCTGCAAATTCTGCCATGTAAATGGCACAAGGAACTCCAACGGCTACAGCCAATGCGGTTCCGCCCGTCGCGAGATAGACTGTTGATTCGGTGTATAGTACAACTAGTCTGCCACTTCCAACCACTCCGTTGAGGCCTGCTTGGCTAAACCAGTTGAGTCCATTCAAAAAGATGCCTTCCACTGCAGGAAAACTGTTGTCTAACAAGAAACCAACTATAAACAAAACTACAAATATCGAGAAGGCGGCGCAGAGAAATAGGCTTATCTTAATTGCTTTTTCTCTAAGTAGTTTGCTAATAATGGCCCCCCGTTTCCTTCTCTAGTTTGATAAAAAGGCTGGAAACTGCTAAGATAACACTTTTCTATTTATTCTCAATAGTTTTGTTAGCAATAGGATGTTCACCAGTTAGCTATTTCTCAACACTATAGGCTAAATTGTCTGCCATAAACTACGTCGGCAAGCTAGATATCTGAAAGCCGTAGACTATTGGTTAGGACGATTCATCATCGTTCACTTACGAGAAAGGAGAAATAAAATTTGAATAAAAATCAAAAAACAATTTTATCTATGTTAGTACTAGCATTGATGGCGTTTTCTATTGCAGCAGCATTAACACCAGCCATAGCTTTGACGGAACCTAGCACTCCTGCAGGACTTCAATGGCCAAACGCACTGGTTAACCCGGGACAGTTAACTGTCGCCGGTTCAAGCACAGTTGCTCCAGTAGCCACTGAAGAAATAACCCCACCAGCGGGAACAACGGGTTTCACGGCATACTTCAACAACTTGATCGCCACTAGCGGCGGAAAAGTTAATTCCCCAACCCTGACAACCGACGTTAGCTTAAGCGGCTTCGGCAGCGGAACAGCCGTTCCAGCATTAGACTACACCGGCGGAGTAGCCGACGTGGGCGAAATGTCAAGACCACTTAGCAGCACAGAATACTCAGTACCTTGCATGGCTAACCTACAGCAATGGGCAATAGGCGTCGACAGTGTCGCAATCGTCATGAGCAAAGATATGAGTTGGTTCCTACCAGCCCTCGCAGCTCAAACACCCTCAGTTACCGGTCTCACTACTTTGCAAGTTGCAGAACTATTCCAAGACACCAGCCCAACCACAACAGCAGTTAACCAAGGTCTCACAACCGGTGCATCAGGATACGTACCGTATTGCAGCACTTGGGCTTCATTCTTCGCACTTCAAGGCTGGACAGTCCCCTCAGCAGATGCAACTTTAGCTGCCGCTACGATTAATCGCGCAGCAAGAGACCCAACCTCTGGAACTTTTGATTGCTTCAACAACTATTTTGCAGTACCAAACGGCTACCAATTCGAAAACAAAGCAGTCACATCCACCAGCAATGGTCAAAGCACCGTCGTTGGAAGTCAAGAAATGGCCGCATTCACCTACTGTGAGGAAAACGCTAACATCCAAAGCACGATTACCGCATCATCCGCGAATAACTACATCGCATTCATCTCACTGGGCTATCTAACAAACGCAGGCACCAGCATGATCGGTATCCCAATTGCATACACCACAAATACTACACCTACAACAAGCGGATCTCCATTGATCCACTACTACGGCACTGCAATCTCAGCGACTTCAACACCACCAGAAGTAGGTTTCGCAACTGGGACAGTAAATCCACCAGTTTGGAGCGCACCAGTTCAACCAACACAAGCTAACGTAATCTGGGCATACTCCGGACAAAAAGTCACAGCCTCTAGTCAATGGGGCGCAGCAACAGGCATGTATCAAGCATGGAGATGGCTATGGGAAGTAACACCAGGTGCAATTCCAAGCTCAGGTCCATGTTTAGCAGCAGGAGTATGGATTGCATACATGATGGAACCAGGCACAACACACAGCGGAACAAGCAACTTCGTTCAGGACGCGAGCTACATCCCACTCAGCCGAGCAGACATGGCAGGTGGAACACCAATCGACTCTAACCTAAACACCTACTCACCAGTCTCAACTCAGACACAAACAATCCCTGACGGCAAAGTTTCCGGAACGGACTTCTTCTACTTCGTAGACGCATACATAGCATACTACGCAAACAACATATACAACCCATATGCAGACACAACCGCACAAGGCTACATAAACGGAGCCAGCTTCTTCGGATTCGTCGGTGCCTATGTGAACTACTTCACAACATACGCGCCAACTTAAACCAAATGCCAAACCAAAATTGAAAGGAGAAATAAACAATGAACTTTAAAACCCATAAAAAAGGCCTAATAGCATTGGCCTTAGTTTTTTTTATGTTAGCGCCAATGCTGATGGCCTCAACCTCTGTCCACGCTGGAACATCCGCGCAAGGGAGCTTTAGCGTAGTAAAAGACGCTCAAACGCTACCGCTCAGCGGCAGTAATAAGTATAATCCAACGCCGACAACAATAACATCAGTTACCATACCCTCAACCACCGCACTTGGCACACTACTAGGATTCGACATCGTAATCAATAATGCCGCGAACGTTAACGGCTGGGCTCTCCCAACAGTAGCATGGAACCCAGCAGTGTTAACATGTACAGGCGCTAAAGAAGGACCATTCCTGCAAGACAACGCCGCCGGAACGGGAACAGCATTCCTCGTCGGAGCAATCGGTTCTCCAGCGGGAACTATCGGAGGAGGCATAGCTGACGCTATACAAGGCACAGCGCAAAGCCCAGACAGCACCGCAGTGGTCTGTACAATATACTTCACGGTCGTAGGCTACGGCACTAGCCCAGTAAGCATTACCGGAACAGGCAGCAACCAAGCATACCTCCACACAGCACCAGGCACAACCGACCCACAAATCCCAGTAGAGACCACAGACGCATCAGTGACTCAACAAGCACCAGCAAT
>JBEKVK010000019.1:0-21097 GCA_049514075.1 Bathyarchaeia archaeon
TGAGGATGCTGTTTGCTCTTGCCCGAACTGCTCGTCTTGCGTGGGCGAGTATCAGTCGGGTTGCGCCTAGTCCCCACATTTTTCCTTGTTTGAACATGCTCAAAGCGCTGACAAAGTATGCTGGGCTAAGGTAGAAGCTTTGGAATGCTTGTTCCCGGATTTGTGAGAGTTCCTGCATAGTGAAATTGGGAATCTCAAAGGTCGGCGTTGCAGTGTCGTATTTGTCAAAGTCAGTCACCTTCAGCCTCCCACTAGCTTTCACCTCTTCATATAGCGGTGTCCCCGGGTAAGGCGTCGCAATATAGAAGCCGACGTCGTTGGGATTCAACTCCTTCACGAAGCGAATTGTTTCCCAAACGGTTCCTTTGGTTTCGCCGGGGAACCCCAAAATGACGCCTGCAACCGTCATCAAGCCAGCTTCTTTCGCCCATTTGAAAGCCCGTCTTGTCTGCGTTAGCGAGAAACCCTTTCCCATGCTAGTAAGAAGCGTCTTTGAACCTGACTCTACACCGAACCAAACAGCGATGCAGCCAGCTTCCCGCATCTTAACAAATAATTCTTTGGAAACCATGTCCACCCGGGTTTCACAGTCCCACTTGATTTTGAGTCCTCTGCGCATGATTTCGTCGCATATCTCCATCGTCCGTTCTTGGTTAACTGTGAAGGCGTCATCGTAAAACGTAAATTGTGTCGCATAGTAATTTTTGTGCAGAAACTCTAACTCGTCAACCACGTTTTTTGTGCTTCGCATGCGGTATTTTCTGCCGAACATCCGTACGGTTGTGCAGAAGTTGCACCAATAAACGCAGCCGCGGCTAGTCATAACTGGGTAAGGTATGGTTCCGTATTTGCGCAAGTTCGCTGTGTGCTGCCAAAGATGCAGCGCGGGAAATGGTAAGCTGTCAAGGTTATCCAAAGGTGGTCTATCGGCGTTCCTTTGTACCTCCGATCCATCTCTACAGGTAATGCCGATGAGATCGTGATACGATTGGCCGTTTTCGAGTCGTTGCGCGAGTTCAAGAATGGTTGTCTCCCCTTCGCCTCTGACTATAATGTCGATTTCGGGGCATTCTCGAAGGGCGTTTTCGTCCCAAAAGGTGACGTGGGGTCCTCCAACGGCAGTTAGGCAGTTTGGCCAAACCTGCTTAGCTATCTTCACTATACATAGCGCTGACTTGTATGTGAGAGTGGTACATGTGACTCCAACTATGTCAGGTTGAACCTTGCGGATTTCCTCTTTGAATTGGCTGTGAGTAAGTTTCTGCGCTTGGCAATCAATCACGTTAACATCAAAGTGGTTCTTGTACAACACGGCGCCCAAGTACCCGAGTCCCAGCGGCATGAAAGGCGGATGTTGATGGGAACCAGCAGGGTACGGTGGATTGACAAGAGTTATGCGAGTTTTCATGTTCTCCCCTAAAGCAATAGAGTTTATGCCTTGTGCTTCATTTACTTTATGCAATACCACATATTTTCCGGCCAGACATCCAAAACATCAGAGAAAATGCAGTGCGGCGTCAAAATAGATGGGATTTTTACTTGGGTGTTTCTTTGGGTTTTAGGTGGCATTCTTTTATGTCCATGTAGAGCCAGTTTCGTTTCCAATTTTTGGATTTTTCCTTCTTTTTCTTAGTTTTGAATTTGTCTATGCTCAAAGAATCTTTAAAGAGAGGCGCTTCGACCACGGTGCTGTGGTAGCCTTGTCCGTCTTCGCTGGCTACGTCGATGTTTTTTTCGTCGGCTAAGGATTTGAGTTCCTTGACGGATTCTGGGTCAAGTTTTCTTCCCAGCCATTCTTCGCCCAAAAAGTTGGTGTTGATACAATTTAAGACCGGTCTTAGGCCTGTGGCCACAGCATCTTTAAGCACTTCGTATGTGTCGCCCTCGTTAGGCATCAAGAAGGCTAACCCCAACTGTTTGGCCATGCTCTCATAGTAGCTTGAGTGTATTATGGCGCAGCCTGCACCAGCTATGTCTCCTGTAACGATGCCTTCGATGCCCGCCTCGTCCTTCAGTTTGCTTAGGGCGTCAAGGATGTCTTCGTACGGCTTTTTGATTCTGACAACTTTAAGGGGTGTGTCCAGTGTTTGGGATTGGAGCTGCATCATCTGGAAACTGTGGAATACGTAGGGACGCTGGTATTCGAAGCTGAGCAGACAAGCGACTTGGTGCCCCTGCGCTATGACTTTGTGGTAGGCTAAGCAGCATTCTTTACCTCCGCTCCAGTGGACGACAACTTTCATGCTTTACCCCTCTCCAGTCTGGAAAAGGCACTTGAAAGGGCTATAAACCTTTTCATAAACATAATCTGGGGCTTCCACCACAGGCGAAAACAGCAAAAACAAACAATAACATCGGCCCAAGCTTTGGTTCAGTTAAAGCTATTAACTCGCGAATAATCAGAGATAGCAAAAGTTCACCGGAGACGCAACGTGCCAAACCAAGAAAAACATTTGATTCTTTTAATGACTACAGCGCCACCAGAAAACAGCGCATGGTACCTAGGCAAGCGGTTGCCTCCAATCGGGTTAATGTACGTTGCAGCAGCACTTGAAAAAGCAGGCTTTGACGTGCAAATGCTCGACAACTATCTCATGAAAAAGCCAGTAAGTGAACTCAAACAGTTAGTTACAAGTCTTAACCCGAAAATCGTGGGGATTACATGTGGTTCAGCAACCTACAGACGCTGCATAGAAACTGCAAAAGCAATCAAAGAGGTTCTTCCCGGTTGCAAAATAGTTGTAGGAGGATGGCATGCTTCGTACGTGCCTGATAGCCTACTTGAAAACCCGGAAATCGACTATGTAGTCATGGGCGAGGGAGAACGGGCGGTTACCCAACTTGCTACTTGCATCGTGAACGACAATGAACCTCAAGCAATGACACTTGCTGGTATTGCATGCAGACGCCAAGGCAAAAACATCAAGAACCCGCCAAAATTCATTGAGAACATGGATGAAATTCCATACCCCGCCAGACATCTGCTACCACTTGAACTCTACGACCGAACAATAGAGTACCTAAATGTTAAACCATCCGACGTTATGAGTATCGCGAGAGGATGCGTCTACAACTGTGGTTTCTGTGAAACACGCAAACTGTGGGGTAACATTTGCCGAGCTTTCACTCCCCAAAGGGTTATCGGCGAAATCAAAGACTTGCAGAGCAGATACGGCACAAAAGGAATCTACTTCATCAACGACAACTTCACTCTTAGAAGAAAAGAAACTCTTGAACTCTGCAACCTAATGGTAAAGGAAAAACTCGACTTAGAATGGGTATGCGACACCAGGGTCGATTTAGTCGATCAGGAACTTCTGGAGGCAATGAACAAAGCAGGATGCAAAACCATTTGGTTTGGAGTCGAATCAGGCTCTCAAAGGATCCTTCAACGAATCGGCAGAAACACAACCCTTGAACAGATTGAAAACGCATTCAAACTCTGCCGCAAAAACGGAATGCAGACAGCTTGCTCTTTTATGCTTGGCGTTCCAGACGAGACACTCAAAGAAATGGAAGCGTCACTTAGGTTCGCCAAAAAACTTGATCCTGACTGGTGCATATTTAACATCTTCATTGCTAACCCAGACAGCCGACTCTACCAAGAAGTCTTAGACTCAAAAAACTACACACAACTCGACGACTTTTTACTCGCCGTAAAAACCAAAGAGTGGGACTACAACTCGTTGCTAGCTGTTCAACGCAGGTTCTTCAGGGACTTTCACCGTTCTCCCAAACAAATCATGAAAAGAATAAGGCGTGAAGGCGTCGTGAACTTTGCAAAGCGAAGATTAAATCCCAAAGCACACCAAAACGTTGGAATCGCGTAACTATTTCTTAGCTATCCAACAACTCATCTCAGGGCTACAGAGAAGACGATAAAAGACTGCAAGCGGACTGGGAATCCACGTGCTTGTTTCGTAGTAGTCTATACGCTTAGAAAACAGATAATTTTCATTTTTGAACACGCGCCCTATGCTATCATGGTCTAGAGCGTGCTCCTTTTTGTGCCAGTAATCAGACAACTCATAATCGATTGAAGGAACTTTCAACCCGGTGATTTGAAAATATAAACTGTTTAAAAGCGGGTTCGAGTGCAAATAGACCCCTTTCACAATAGTTGATAGGCCGCTTGGTTCATTTTTCCAGTAGAACGGGGAGGCTTCGTGGTCAAGGTATATTACGCCGCCTTTCTTTAGAAAAATGGAGAGGTAATGGAGAGCGCCGACGTAGTCGGGCAGATGATGAAGCACAGAGTAGCATGTCACTACGTCAAATTTTCCCTCTTCAAAAGACAACTCTTCAACTGGCGAACAAACCACGGTTAACCTGTTGCTTTTCAAGTACCCGAGGTATTTTCTTTTAAGGATCGCACACATTTCCTGCGAGATATCTACAGCTGTTACAGAGTAACCCATTTGCAAAAGTTTGCCGGTTAGGTTGCCGGTGCCTGCTCCAACGTCAAGAGCTACTTTGTGGTTTTCCGTTACAAGCTTGTCGATTTCTTGCAGTTTAAAAGCTGTTCTTTTCTGTTCTTGTTTTGAGTAAACTTCTGGGTGAAGCAGTTCATAGTATTGTGCTTCAAGATGATGGACAGTTATGTTTGCTTGGTGAATTTTTTCTTTAAGCGTCGGGTCTTGAAGCAACGTGTACACCCCCACTTTAGCGGGTTAATCTTGCCAATAAACGCTTTTCAACATTTAAAGAATTTGAAAAATGCTGGTTTAATAGTTAAATAAAAAAGAAGGGGGAAATGGTTTTTTCCCTGTTGTTGTTTTATGCGTGCTTTCTCATCATAAGAAGCGCTAACACAGCGCCGATTATGATTATCACGATGATGATTGCGATGCCTACGTATTCAACTGTTGATTCACTTGCTACTCCAGTAAGCGGTGTTGCAGTTGGTGCTTCGGTTGCATGTGCTCCTGTTGCTACAAAGCTTGTTTCTGCAGATGATGGCCAGTAACCGTTTGTGCCTGCGAAAGTTGCGAATACTGTGAAGTTGCCTGCGATTGTTGGTGTGTATGATAGCGTGTACATGCCGCTTGCGTCAGTTGTTACTGTTCCGACTGGGTAGTGGTTTCCGTTAGAGTCTAAGACTGCGATTTGCACTTTAACGCCTGTGAAGTTGGCTGGCATACCCTGTTGCTGATAGACGTAGCCCATCCATGCTTGCATGCTTGCGTCAGAGGCGCATGGGACACCGTTTGGAAAGTCGCCTTTCTGCTGCGTTCCCTGTGTGCCGGCCGCAATATCCACAACTGAACCGCGTATCACTACTGGTACTCCGACTGTTGTAGCAACGTTTGGTGCACTGACGGTTGTTTGGCTGGGTCCTCTGCCTACGACGTAGATTGAGTTGTCGTAGCCGTTGAACCAAGTGTTGTAGCCGTCTGCCATAGCGTATGAAGTTGTGAAGAATTCGCCAGTGTAGCCTGAAAGACTCCATATTTCTTGTCCGGTTGTAGCGTTAATAGCGACGTTCACTCCGCCCTTGAATAGCGGTGTTTCGATAGTGTGCTCTGTGGTTACCATGTATACTACGCCGTCGCCGATTGCGTTGATCTGCATTGGGTAGACACCGAATGGAGTGTTAAAGCCAGCGTATGAACTGTTGGTAGAGCCTTCTGGGCCGTTGCCCCAAGTCCAAAGTAAGTTTCCAGTAGTAACGTCCCAAGCGTAGAGTATCCCTGCATAGCCTGTGCTATAGAGTATTCCGTTTGCTACAACTCCTCCGATGATTGGGATTGCTGGGTTGCCGTAGTAGTCAAGAGACGCCATTGGTGCGGTTGGACCCCAAAGCTTCTGACCCGTCGCCATGCTGTAGCCTACCCACTGCGTGGTTTCTTTGTATCCTTCTGTGAAGACGCCTTTCCCGCCGTTAGCTGTTATATCTGCAGGTCCCGGTTCGACTGTGATGTTGCCTGCTGGTGGTGTTATCGTGTTAGTCCACAGTACATTGCCAACGCTGCCTGCTGCCACACTTATGCCATAGTATGTATAAGGTGTCCAGCTATCCGATGAGAATGTTTCAAAAGGACCACCTGGGAAAGTGCCAGTTGAGACAATCAACATTTTGTTGTAGAAAGCATCTTGTATCGTTGGTGCGGCTGTCAATGAGGGTATTGAGACGTTAAAGTCTAGTAGGGCAGGATTGCTTCCGTCAGTATATGTCGGAATTAGGCCTGGAACTGTTGAAGCACCGGAATATGTACTATCCCATAGTTTAGATGAATTCCATTCTTGCAAGTAATATGGAGCTCCTGAATGTGCGGGACCGAATGGACCCATAGTGATTGGTCCGTAGCTTACGATGTCATCTACGAGGAATTCGCCTGAAGGTCCGAGCATCGTTGCACCGCCTGGAACATTGGTTATGTTGAAAATAGATATTCCTGTGAAGGCATCATACGCATACCAGTTGCCTGGACCGGCTCCAAAGATACCGCCGTTGGAGGCAGTTGAAGATATTAGCACTGGTGGCCAGACGCCGTGTTGGTTAGGGTCTTCAGCATCATATATGTACGCGAAGCTTAATGCTTTCATGGTTGGGTTAGTCCAAAGTGTCTGTCCTGTTTGCAGGTCAACACAGGTTGTCGCTCCGTATCCTTGTGAACCGGTTCCTCCTGCGACACCAGACCAGCCTATCGCGTTGGTGTAGATGAGCATTCCATCGACGATTATTGGGTTAGTGTATCTTTGGCTGTATGCCGATCCTTCGAAGTAGGTGTTTGCTGGAATAGCAACTGTGTTTCCTCCGACGACTCCGCCGCTTTGATACTGCTTAGTCCACATAATGTGGCTGGTTAGTGATCCGACTGCATCGCCTGGGAATGACTGCTGGTTTGAAGTTCCGCCCCAGCCTGCGTAGCCTGGGCTTCCGGTACCTAGCCAGTTTGACGCAAGGGTGTACCAATAGCTGTTTTCGCCATAGATTGGTCGAGTCCAGTATGCTGTTGGTAGTGGGCCGCTTGCCGTCGCTCCAGCAATAGGTGAAGATTGCACAGTAAGAGTTGTCGATGCGGTGCTCGGAGCATAGGTATCATTGATATATGGGTTAGGGAAAGTCGGTGGACCAAAAAGTGTAGCCTCACTATTAGCATCGTTGGCGAGCGTCAGTGTCTGTCCTGGGAATGTGAATGTTAACTTATAGGTGCCTACTGTATTTGGAGTGAAAGCATAGTCTTGTGCGGATGTCGTGTCTTGAACCACTGGGAAAGATTCCGTTGTGTTTGTACCGTCTGGAGCCGTAATGACCAGCTGGTAATCATGGAATCGATAGTTGTTAACTGTTAGTGTGTTGTCATAGAGCTTGTCAAGCCACATGATTACGTACGCTTGCTGGCCGACGCCGACAGGGCTAGGTGATACAGTGATAAAAGCGTAAGTTGGAATAGTCCATGCGGGTGTATGTGCATTTGCAGATGGTATAAGCATAATTGAAGCTGTCATTGAAAATATGAATAGTATCGAAATTGCAATAGAGATTGTTTTGTTTTTTCCAATTTGCATTTTTTTCTTTTCTCCTTAAAATTGGTAGGTTATATTACGGAGAAGTTTGCTTATAAGTTTATTGCTGGGCATTCAAATTAGCGCTTCTTTTATTATCTAAAAGTTTTCTTTTTAAACCTTTCAGTTCCAAAGTTTACACTAAGAAATTGACTGCAAAGCAAAGTTTCAATTGAAGCAGCTTGACTTGAAGAATCTGAATCGCTCAGGTTACTATTTATAGCCGTTCAGTTAACGAATGACTACGTTTAACTCGTACGCACAAGATTAATTGAATTAAGCTTTTGAAAACCAAGCAACCCCTGTTTATCCACCTCTTAGTTAACAAGATAGCCGAAAAGAAGAATATTTTGTCTTCAAGCAACATTTGAAACTTGCCATTTGTTGCTCATTCAGAAAGATGGACCTTCAAACCAAAAAGGCAACCGTATTTTAAACATTGCGAAGAAAAATTTTATATAAAACGCTCATATGTTTGGCTGTTATATCTTTCAACATCTAATGGTTAATGGAGTTTGGCGGCAAAGATAGATGAAATCGATGCGAAAATTATTAAAATCCTACTTTTAGAATCGCGGACAAGCTTCACCGACATAGCTGCTGAATGCAAAATAACCGTGACCGCGGTTCGGATGCGTTATAAACGTTTATGGAGAGACGGCGTAATTAACGGTGAAAAAATGCTTGTCAATCCCCACTGCCTGGGTTATCCGCATATTGCAGATTTGGGAATCATAACTTCGGTTGAAAACGAGAAAGAAGTCAAAAAATTTCTTGAAAGCAAACCTTACATAGGCGAATTAATCGGTCCCTTGGGGCATTACAGTTTTTGGGGAAAAGTCGCCTTGCGCGATCTAAACAAACTTCATGACATAATCGAGGATTTAGAGTCAAACAGCAACATCAAGCATGTCGACGCGTTTATCTGGTCAGAAGCCATAAACGTTGAGTTCCCTCAAAACCTGATTATCAACCCGATAGATCGGGAGAACCCTCAGAAAATCGTGGAGCAACCGCCCTTAATTAACCTAAACCAAGCAGCATGTGCCTTTGACGAAATCGACAAGAAAATTGCGTTAATTCTCACTCAGAACTCCCGCACCCCTTTCAAAAGCATCGCGGCAGAATTGAAGATTTCAAGCAAAACCGTAATTCAACGATACAAGAAGCTCCGGGAAACCCTGTTGACTCGATCAACCATAACCATCAACCTACATAAGCTCGGGTATAACGCACTTGCTAACGTTTTCATAAAAGTTTCCAATCGCAGCAAAATGCCCGACCTATACTCGCAACTTCTTCAAATTCCCAACGTAATAGTTATCATGCGGCAGATAGGAACCTACGACTTGTACTGCGCGATTCCGTTGGAAGATTTCAAGAAACTGTTTGAAGCCAACGAGAAAATTCTGAGAATTGCCGGAGTTGAAACAGCAGAAGTTTACATTACACCAGTTCCGCCTGCTTGGCCGCTGAATTTGTTCCCTTCGCTGATTGAAAGCGAATATATGAAGCCGAAGTATTGGCCTGGCAAATAACGAATTCCGTCAAAAGTTTCTTACTTTGCGTTCTTTTCTCAAAATGCGAAATGTTTAAGCATCAAACGGACATTTTTGAGGGGTAAACATTGAAGCTGTGAACCACAAAATGAAGCCTCATGTTACTCTCGTTAACCCAGCGGCTCCAGCTATGGCTGTGATGCACCTGCCGTTCGCTCTTTTAGGCCTAGGGTATTTGGGCGCGGTTTTGGAGCAAAACCAGTTTCCAGTCGATGTAATTGATTGCCAGGTACTCAAGTTATCTTTTGAAGATTTCAGAGCCGAGATATCTAAACGTCAGCCAGATATCGTAGGGTTCACCTCATCCACATTGACGTACAATACCGCGATGAAGCTAGTTAAGATCGCAAAGGAGGCTTGCCCCAAATGCATAACAGTTGCCGGCGGCGCCCACGTTACGTTTTGGGATGACAAGGCCCTTGAAGAATGCCCGCAGCTCGACGTCGTTGCAAGGAAAGAGGGAGAATACACGTTGTTGGAGCTGGCGCAGAGAGTTGAAGCAAACAAAAGCTTCGATGACGTGATCGGCACAACCTGCAGAAAGGACGGAAAAATAATCAGGAACCCCGATCGACCATACATCGAAGATTTAGATTCGTTACCGTTTCCGGCGCGGCATCTTTGGCCAATGGAGCGTTTCCGTGAATTGGAAGATATACTTTACCTTGCAACGAGTCGAGGATGTGTGTATTGGTGCGAATTCTGCTCAACAGTGAGAATGCACGGCCGCAAATACCGAATGAGAAGCCCAAAAAATGTCGTTGACGAAATCGAACTTCTGCATAAAACTTATGGCATCAGCAAATTCACGTTCTGTGACGACGCTTTCACCGTTGACCAGCCCAGAGCCGAGGAGTTATGCAACGAAATCATGAAGCGTGGCTTGAAGATCGAGTGGAACTGCGGAACAAGAGTTGACATGCTCACCAAAGACTTGCTTATGAAAATGAAGAATTCGGGTTGCATAACAGTGTGGTTCGGCGTTGAATCAGGCTCCCAGCAAGTCTTAGACGCCATGAAAAAAGGCATCACACCCGAATTAACCATGAAAGTTCTTGGTTGGCTAAACGAACTGGGCATGACGCCTATCCCCAACGTTATCTTAGGCTTCCCAGGAGAAACCAAGGAAAGCGCTTGGAAAACCATCAGGTTTGTTGAAAAAATATCTCCTCACGACACCGGCTTCTACAATGTTGCGACGCCATTTCCAGGAACGCCGATGTATGACATGGTGAATGAGAAAGGCTGGCTTAAAGTGACTGACTTTGACATGTACGACACCTGCCACCCCATCTTCGAAACTCCAACAATGAGTATGAAAGAGCTTGGGAAACTGCGACAAGCCGCGTACATGCACTTCTACCTTCGCAGAGGATACTACTTTGACAAAAGACGAAGATTCAAACTGAATACAGCGCTGGTTGTTGGGTACAATCTTGCTGCGTACATCAAGCTAAAACTTAGGAAATAGAAAACAAAAAAGTCTCAGAGGAAACACAGGGAAAACAATTCTTTTTCCTTCTTGACCGTAATTGATATTAGTTTTTGCCACAATGTTTAGCTTAAACCTTGGTTGGTGTCAAACGTTCCGCTCCTTACTATACTAGTCGCCATCGCCGTCATGACTTTAGCAATTGCCTTAGATTTGGCTGTGGGAGACCCTTCTCCGAATTACCCTGACAAGTGGGTCTTCAAGCTTCACCCAACAGTAGTCATGGGCAAATACACCAAGAAAATTGAGCCATACTTCAAGAACCCAGACCCGAAAGTGGAAAAGTTCCTCGGTGCCCTCTTGGCACTGACAGTAATAGCCACCTTCGCGGTCCCAGCCTATTTTGGCTTATGGGCAATCTACACTTACTTAAGCATCTTCGTTTACGCGTTCGTCGGAATAATACTGGTGAAAATGACCATTTGCATCAAGCTTGAAACTGATTGGGCAAAAGCTGTAGCCAAAGCGATTCAGGCGGACGAGATTGCAGAAGCCAAGAAGTACAGTCACTTCTCGAGGAGAGACTCAACAGATCTCAACGGTCCACAAATGGGCAGCGCAGTAATCGAGTCCATGGCTGAAAACCTGATCGACTTCAAACTCTCGCCCATGATGTCCTTCGCCCTGTTCGGGGTTACAGGCGCAATCGCCTTTAGAGCAATCAACACGCTTGACGGAATGGTAGGCTTCAAAGACAAAGAGCACATCAACACGGGATGGTTCAGCGCAAACCTTGACACCGTCGTCAACTACATACCAACAAGGCTTACTGCCTTGCTAATGATTGTGGCAGCAGCTATATTGCGAAAAGACGCAGTGAACGCTTGGAAAATTGCCCGCAGAGACCACAAGAAAACGCCAAGCCGAAACCACGGTTGGCCGATGGCTGCAATGGCTGGCGCTTTGCGGATTCAGTTGGAGAAACCTGGGCAGTACGTTTTGGGGGACAGCCAAGAGCCGTTGACGGGTGAGAAGATTTTGGGTGCCCTGCGGATTAGGGACGTCACGATTGTTCTGTGGGGGCTGATTTGCATTGGGGTCATTGTGGGTGTGCGCTTGTACTTCTTGCCGATTTAGTGCAAAGTTTTAATCAAAGCGCAAATGGTATTATGGCTTGAGAAGTACGAGCATGCGAGTTTGCTTGATTAATCCGCCTCGAATCCAGCCTAAAGCATGGGGAAAACCAAACGTGTTCCCACCCATAGTTTTGGCTTCGGTTGCCGCCGTCCTCGAGAAAAAGCATGCTGTATCTATCATCGACGCGCCAACCGAAGGCTGGAGAGACGTCACGGAGCTGGATGAAACCAAGTACCGGGTCGGCTTAAGCGATCAAGCCATCGCTGAACGAATAAAACAATGGAAGCCCGACGTTGTCGTGATGGAGATTCCTTTCTCTGGTTGGTCAACAACTGCTTTTGCGGTTATCCACGCGGTAAAAGAAGTAGATAAAAAAATTGTTATGGTTTTAATGGGGCAGCATCCTTCGGCTCGACCCGAGGCTTGCCTTTCGGATATAGATATTGATTTTGTTGTTGTGGGTGAACCTGAAAATACGGTTTTCGAACTCGTTGAAAAGCTAGAGGCACATAAACGGGATTTCAGCGGCATAGACGGGTTAGTCTTCTTGGAGAATGGGAAACCGACTTACACGAGACCACGCGCAATTATTGCCGATTTGGATTCGTTGCCGTTTCCCGCTAGGCATCTGCTTCCTATGAATGTTTACAATGAAGCCGTTAAGGAAAACCCGCTGAGGGGTGAGATTAGCAAGCCTTGGACTATCATGACGACCAGTAGAGGCTGCCCGTACAGATGCGTTTTCTGCACGAACTTCATCGTTTGGGGTAGAACCTGGCGTGGCAGAAGCCCCAAAAACGTAGTGGACGAGCTTGAATCGGTTGTGAAGACTTACGGGGTAAAGCAGATTGACTTCTACGACGAGAACATGACTTTTGACAAGAAACGCATGGCAGACATCTGCGACCAAATAGTCGAGAGAGGATTACACATTGAGTGGTTCACACCTAACGGCATTCGGGCAGACACGCTTGATGAAACCCTTCTGCGAAAGATGAAGCGAGCGGGCTGCAGGAAAATCCGCGTTGCCCCGGAATCAGGTGTCCAACGGGTCGTCAACGAGGTTATCGGGAAATGCTTAGATTTGAAGGCTGTCGAGAACGCGGTTATCTTGTGCAAAAAGGTCGGGATCAAAGTTGGCTGCTTTTTCGTCTTAGGATTGATTGGGGAAACCAAAGCTGACATCGAAGAAACCATAAAATTCGCCTACAAACTCAGACGCCTAGGCGCTGACAGCCTCATATTCAGCATAGCTATGCCCATTTACGGCACCGCGCTCTATGATCAGGCAAAGCAAGGCGGCTACCTAAGAGAAGGCTTCTGCGACTACGCACTTGCAGCCACAGAGCCCTTGATTGAAACCCCCGAATTCACAGCACAGGACCTACAGGTTCTCTGCATGAGGGCAAACATGGCAAACCCAACTTTCACAAAAGCAAAAATCGCAAGAGCACTGCGCCACCCAAAGAAAACCGCCAAGATACTGCTCAAAATGAAATAGCTAAAAGAGCTTATGCCTTGATTTTGCCGGTGTTTTTTTCACAAATATTGGATTTTTAGTTAAATTGAACCTGCAGGTTCAAAAAGTTGGTCTACTTGCAGTTGAATTACGGTTAGATTGGGCTTAAAATTGGAAATGCCGCATGAAAACGACTTTTAGGGGTTGGAAAAATTGAACTATTTTGATGTTGAAGTGGATCTTGTTTGAACTAAGTACATGTTGTCATCAAGCAACTTCTCAGTGGTCTTGATTTTGCGTTAGCATCTATGCAGTAAACTGGCATAGCAGGCTTAAAACAGCGTTGTATTTCGCGGTAAATTTTTGCTTGCAGCCTAACCGGTCTACCTAAAACAGTATTCAAATAGACAAGCAGTAAAGCGCTAAGGGTAGAGTTCTCGCAAGTTTTATAATCCTCTTCGGGTTCAACTTTAAACATGAACGGTTCTTCCAGCAGATCCCTGCTTGTTATCAAGGTTGTTGGGGAGATGCTGTTCTTCTTTGGTTTCCTCGCCTGGCTAGATGGCGCGGTTATACAGGTTACCCACCCTAATTGGCTGCCATTGCCTGTTTCCCATTTCTTGAATATTAGAACAGACACTTTCACAATCGCTATGTTTTTTGTCAGCGCCCTTGGATTTTTCATTTGGAGAGTTGTCGCTGAACTAACCAAAGCTAAACAAAGCAAACCCCAAATCGACTAGCGGTTTAATGACTGGCTGAAAACTACTTTTCCGTTAATAACAGTCAATTGAACGCCGATGTCACGAATTTTTTCAACAGCAGATGTGAATGGGTCGTCCGATAAAACTGTCAAATCCGCAACTTTGCCCTCTTCAATTATGCCTTTGAGGTTTTCCTCGCCTGAACAGTAGGCTGCATCGACGGTGTACATACGCAGGGCTTCTTCCAAGGTTAACCGTTGTTCGGGAAAGCTGGCTCTCTGCAGTGCTTCTTGAATGCCCAACAGTGGGCTAAGAGGTTCCATTGGACAGTCTGAGCCACCTGCAACCTTAACGCCTGCATCTATCAAGGTCTTGAGCGGATGAAGTAATTTTGCCCTTTCCAACCCAAGCCGTGCTTCAGCCGACCAAACCGCGAATTCAGTGGAAATGACTGTGGGCTGAACCGTTACGATGACTTTGCAAGCTTTCAGACGCTTGATTAATTCCTTCTTCAGGACTGCCGCCTGCTCCATCCGAAAACGAAACCTCTCTGCAGGTTTGGTTTGCTCGATTACCTGAAGAGCCATGTCAATTGCCTTGTCTCCCATGGCATGTATCACGGGCTGAAGATCCATTCCTAAAACATTGGCAACCGAAGAAGTCAATTCTTGTTGAGTTAGAAGCATTTTACCGCTGTTCGCGGGATCGTCACTGTAGGGCTGCGAGAGAGCAGCAGTTTTGGAGTCTAGATAGCCATCGGTTGTGATGAAAACTCCGCCGACGTGAATCATAGAAGTGTCGTTTGGCTTGAACAACTCTTTTTCTTTGAGGAACTCGTATGGGACGATAACATTGACTCTTAAGGGAAGCTTCCCTTCCTCGTCGAGCCTTTGAACTATAGCGAGTTCGCCCTGCGATATCAATATCCAGTGTATACTGGTTATTCCTGCTTCTGCGATTTTTTGGCAGGCAAAACCCGACGCATCCACAAGCTCGTCGAAAGTTGGTTCCGGAACAGCTTGCCAAATCAGGCTAGTTGCAGTATCTCGAAAAATGCCTGTTAGCGCCCCTTTCTCAGCGTCTTTGTCGATAGTTCCGCCTACAGGAACATCCGTTTGCTCCGTGACACGAGCCAAAGTTATGGCTCTACTGTTTGCGGCGCAGATCATTGCGGATTCCCGGTACAGGATGATGGGGTTCTCGGGTGCAGCTTGGTTTAGGTCTTGTAAATTGGGCAGGCGTTTTTCTTTGAATCGGGTTTCGTTCCAGCCGCGACCGATAATCCATTTTCCAGCATTTGTTTGCTTTGCTTTCTCGCCCAACAGGCGCTGCAGTTCACCTATTGAATCCGCCTGTGTCAGGTCGAGCCAGAGCAGACATCGACCAAAATCAGCCACATGAACGTGAGTGTCAATAAAGCCAGGAACAACCGTTTTCCCGTTGAGGTCTACAACTTTGGTGTGTTTGCCAACCAGTTGCTTTACATCTTTGTCGCTCCCTACCTTGGCGATGTGGTTCCCTCTTACTGCCACGGCTTGAGCAAGGGGTTGACGAGTATTCATGGTTCTGACTTTTGCATTAAGGAATGCTAAATCTGCTGACAAACTTCACATTACCTTTTGGTCTCTATGACTCTCGCTATTGTGCAATTGGGATAAAACCCTTTTGCACCCGCCCCTATGAAGCGGCTTTCTTTACGGGTATACAATTGGAAGCTTTCATTTTCCCAGCGGCTCGAAACTCACTTTTCTTGACTTTTTTAGACTTATTTTAACTTTTTTTGACTTATTTTGACTTTCTTTGACTCAACCTGCAAACAATCCAAGCCCTAAATCAAAAAAGCAAACCAAAACACAAAAATAAAAAAAGTTTAGCAACCGAAAAAACCGAAAACATCGTCCTTCAAACAGAAACAATCGTTGAGCCTGTTTTGCATAACACATAATAGTTTGCAGAGCCGATTTTAGCATCAAAGTCGGGGAAACAGCGTGAAAGCTCACGTAGTACTTGCTAATCCACCTTATCCTGAAGATGTGCCGCAAGCCGTCTTCATTCCGCTAGGCATCAGCTACCTGGTCGCTGTCCTTGAGCAGAACGGGTACGAAGTAGATGTCGTTGACTGCCAAGTAGCCAAACTCAGCCAAAAGGACCTGGAAGACAAGTTCCGAAGCCTCAAACCCGACATAGTCGGCGCAACAGCCGCAACCGTAACTTACTATCCAGCGTTGCAGGTCCTAAAAGCAGCCAAAGCCGCCGTGCCCAACTGCTTAACCCTCATCGGTGGCCCACACGTTACCGTTCTGGACGAACGCACCTTCACCGACAGCCCAGACGTGGACATCGTGGTACGCGGCGAAGGAGAACAAACCATGCTCGATCTCGCACGCTTAGCATCAGAGGGCAACCTGAAAGGTCTTAGCAAAGTTTTAGGCATCACATTCAAGAGAAACGGACAAATCATCCGCACAGCCGACCGACCCTTCCTTGAAGACATCGATACGCTTCCTTACCCAGCGCACAAGCACTTTGACGTAACCAGATACAGAATCAACGGCAAGCTCTACATGCCCATAATAACCAGCCGCGGATGCCCGTTTAACTGCGCTTTCTGCTTAGCATCAAAGATGTGTGGAAAAGGCTTCAGGGCACGAAACCCCAAAAAAGTCGTTGATGAACTCGAGTGGCTCAGAGACACTTTTGGGGCAGGAGCCTTCGCCTTCTATGATGATACATTCACCTCTGACGTTCCGCGGGCAATTGCCATCTGCGACGAAATGAAAGCAAGAGGGTTCGACATGCCGTGGGACTGCCGAACAAGAGTTGACAAAGTCTCCAAACCTCTGCTGGACAAGCTTCAGAGCACAAACTGCCAGCTCATCCATTTCGGCGTCGAATCAGGCAACCAACAACTGCTCAACACCATGCGGAAAGGCACGACAGTCGAGCAAAACGCAAATGCAATCAAACTGGCGAAGGAAGCAGACATTTTGGTCGCGATATCGCTTGTCATCGGATACCCAGGCGAAACCCCAGAGATGCTTAAGCAAACCGTGGATTTCATCCGCAAAACCAAGCCTGACTATGTCTACATGTGTGAGGCCGTTCCCTACCCAGGCACACAGCTTTATGATTACGTGAAGGAGTTGGGATTGGAGTTTTCGGAGAACTGGAATCTTTACCATGAACAGATGCAGGTTTTCAAGAACACGTTGCTGCCGCTGGAGAAGCTGGAGCAGACCAAAAAGCGAGTTTACGACGGCGTCTTCACGCCGACATATTATCTGCGGATGAGACGAAGAGGAGACTTCCACAGCGAAATCATGGCTCGCATGGCCCTAAACCATCTCGTTTGGAAGTACAAGGCTACAAGATGGGGATTTAGGCAACTGGGCAAGGTCAGACACGTCAAACAGAGTCCAGGCGGTCACAGTACCCCAAGCAAAGATCAAGAATAAAAAAGCTTAAGACGGCTTAACAGCCGTCGGTTTTTCAATTTTCTTTTTGTTTGCGTAGCTAGCTGTGAATAGCGCGACAATGGCAACCGTGGCGATACCGACAACTACTAGGACTAAGTCATGTCCAACGGCAACGTTGTCTGATGAAGTGGCGCTTGAAGGTTGCCCAGTGATGCCTTCGGTGAAGCAGTAAATGTTCCAGTCGTTGCATCCGATATACAGCATTCCGTTGGCAATGGCTGGCGATGACCAGCTACTTGATGGAGTGTAGCCTGTTGCGATTTTTTCGCCGTTTTTGATTGTGTCCAAGATAAGGATGTGGCGTTCGCTGGTAGCCATGTAGATTTTGCCATCAGCGTAGGATGGGGAAACGTATAGTTCGTCGCCTGTGTAGGCGCTCCAGAGTTCATGTCCGTTGGCTGCGTTGAGGCAGGCGATGTTGAATATGTCGAGAATGTAGAGGTTGCCGTTTTCGTAAATTGGGGAGGAAACGATGAATTCGGTGGCTCTGGTGTTGATGAAATCCCATACGAGATCGCCTGTTTCAGCGTTCACTGCGTAGTATGCTCCGAAGTCTGAGGCTGCAAAAACCATTCCTGCTGCAACGCACGGGGATCCTAGCATCTCTGTGCCGCCGAGGAACGAGTGCATATAGGGAATGGTGAAGTTCCACGCTATGTTCCCAGTGGTAGCATCCAGTTTGTATAGCATGCCTGCTGAAGGCAGTTGAGAAGTGAAGTAGACTGCGCCGTCTGAGTAGGCTGGAGAACACTCAATGGGTCCTCCCGCAGGGGTTTTCCACACTACCGCACCTGTGTTTGCATTAAGAGCATAGAGGTTCCCGTCCAAAGAGCCGATGAACACTAAACCGCCAGATACCACTGGCGACGATGTAAGCAAGAGGTTCGCGTAGGTGAAGTGTAAGTTGCTACCAACTGAGGTTTGCCAATTCAATGCGCCAGTTTGTGCGTTGAGGCAGTAGAGGTAGCCATCGTCGCTCTCAATGTAGAGCATACCATCTGCAATTGCCGGAGAATCTTCAATTGAGCCGCCTGTGGCGTATTTCCAGATTAGTTTGCCGCTGTTTGCGTCGAGGGCATAGACGTTTTTGTCCTGCGAACCAGCGTAGACTATCCCGTTCACGACAGAAGGCGAAGAGATAACTGAACCATCAGTGGTGAATTTCCAAGCTATCGTGAGGTTTGATGGACCTTGAGCGGCTGTGGAAGAGTGAGCTGGGTCAGCACGGAACATAGTCCAGTTACTTGCAATTGAACTTATAATCGGCGTCAAAGCTGGAGTCGGCGTTGGCGTCGCCGCCGGGGTTGGCGTGTTTGAAGGAGTGGGTGCTTGGGCTGAGCCACCAATCGCCCATAGTTCATTATTCGTTGAGTACTCTGTACCCGATGTTGTGTCCACAGCCGCAGTTACGTTCCCTGGAATAATGTACAAGTTCCCATATGCTACAATCGCGGATTCGCGAGGAGCCAGCGCTTCAATAGGAAGCGTCCATATGGTTTGTCCGTTGCAAGCGTTAATACAAGCGTACTGAGAAATCTGCGCAGGACCATTGTACGCTGCGTATTGGCCTGTCGTTACATATATTTTTCCGTCTGCAACAGTTGGCATTCCCGGCCACAGAAAGTCGTTATCTGGGCTCTTATACTTCCAGATGAGTGCACCAGTTTTTTCATTTAGGGCGTAGAGGTAGCCGTCTTTGTTCATTTCGTAAACTGTGCCGTAAGCGATTGCTGGCCCCGTAGTGAAGTACCCGTTGGGATCTGAAGGAGGTGTATAAGTCCATACGATTTTTCCAGTAAGCGCGTCGAAACAGTACATCGTGTTGTCATCTGTTCCGCCTCGGAAGAAGAGACCGTCCGAGTAGGCACCGTCAAAAATCATGGGTCCTTTCGTGAGTGTGTCCCAGATGATTTTTCCCGTCGTCGCGTTGAGACCCAACTGCTGGTTTTCAAATGAACCCGCAAAGACTATGCCGTCACCGTAGGTTGTTCCGATGCCTGCTTGTCCTCCTCCTGGAATGTAGGTTGTCCAAGCCACGGTCGGCGGCTTCGAGGGGTCAGCAAAGTTCCAAGCGACGATGAAGGAGTTGGCTTTTACGTAGAACATTTTGGTTTCTGGGCTGTACACGTTGGAGGTGAAGATTCCTGTATCCGCGCAAAATGATGTGCTGGTCCACAGGATTTTGCCGGTAGATGGGTCAAGGCAGCTGCCTTCCGTAACCAAGTGGGAAGAATCTATTTCATAGGCTATTGGCCAAGTCTTATTCAAAGGAGTTACGGTGCTCCAAGCAATCTGGCCAGCCTGATTTACAGCAACCATTGAAGTGTTTGTGCCCACGAATATGAGCCCATCGAAGGCTGCTAGGTCGGGTTGGATTCCTGGCACGTTAGTTTTCCAAAGTATGCTTGGCATGTTAGGTGCCGGACCTGCTGAGAAGCGGGTAAATGATTCATCTCCCTGGAATTGGGACCAATCATACTGATTCAAGTTTGTTGAAGTTGTGCCACTAGTCGACTGAGCCCTTGCATTCAGTTGGAGGGTTGATATTGAGGCGAAAAACGAGGAAACAAGGAGCAGACTTAGAATGGATATGACTAGGATTTTTTTGCGGATCAACAGCACCTCCAATTGTTAATTACTTGCGCATCTCTGATTAAGAGGTTAACGCTTTGGCACACGTCTCTTTATGTTTGGTTTCACTATAAACTTTACGGAAAGCCTTTGCTTGCATCTTTCCGCTGAAAAATTGCAGAAAAATGCTGTTTCAGCGAAAAATGCAAACTTGAGAGGTTACCGCACAATCTTTTTTAAGTTGAAACGAAACCTTAACTTAAATAATGAATGAGCGAGAGGGTGGATTTTGGCTTGACGAATAAGGGTCCTTTACTTATGACTTCTTGGAGGGCAACTGGCGCATGTAACGCCCGCTGCAGATACTGCAACGTTGACGCCACAGGCGCCAAAGCCCCCAGGGAACTCACAACTCAAGAAGCCTTCCACCTTGTGGATGAAGTGACAAAATTCGGCGTTCGCTGGTTCGGCATCAAAGGCGGCGAACCACTCACACGCCCAGACATCTTTGAAATCACCAAATACGCCAAAAGCAAAGGCCTCAACGTCTGTCTCCTTACCAACGGCGCCTTCGTTGACGGCTCTATCTACGACAATCTGGTCAGAGACCAAATCTGGACCAGCGTCAGCATCGACGGACCAGAAGAAATCAACGATCAACTCCGAGGCAAAGGCAGCTACCGCAAGGCGTTAGCCGCTATCGATAAACTTAGCAAGGGCAAAATCCTCAACGGCTTAGCCTGCGCCATAACCACCATAAACTACCAGCATCTCGACCACGTTTGCGAGTTGGCTGAGAAGTATCACGCGAACTTTGTCTGGTTCAACCACCTTGTCCCCAGCGGAAGAGCCAAGGAAATGGAGGACCTTACCCCCTCGCCCGAACAGTACGAGTGGGTACTTAACCATATTTGGGACCTCACCGAAAAATATGAAGGCAAATTCGAAATCCATGTCCACTGTCCCCACTTCGCCCGAGTCGTTAAAATGCGCGGCATCCCAAACTTCGATGAATGGTACGAACATAAGTTCCACGGCAAATGCACCTACTTCGCTTTCGGCGGCTACGTGTCCGTCACGGAGAACGGCGACCTCATCCCATGCTTCTACACCGATCTTACACCAACTGAACACCAGCGGCTAGGCAACATCCGAAACAAATCGTTGCAGGACGCCTGGAAAGAAGTTAAAGCCTCACCGTTCTACAGCAGCTTCCAAGACCGCAACCTACTCAAGGGCAAATGCGGAGT
>JBEKVK010000020.1:0-19421 GCA_049514075.1 Bathyarchaeia archaeon
GCATTCCACAGGGGCGAAGTAGTTGCCGATTTGGATGTTGAGATTTCCCATGAGTGCTCCATGGTTCCAACGTTATTTACTGTCATAGTGTAGGTCGTGCCTTCAACAAGGTTAAGTGTTGGTCCCGGGGAAGTTATGTCGCTTGAGCTGCTGCCAAAACCGTATGTGCTGGTAGATTTTTCTCCTGCGTACAATGTTAAGGGTGTTCCTGTCTGCGCTTTAACTGTTGCCGCTGAAACTGAAAGCAAACCAATTACAACTATTAGTGTCAGCGCTGCAAAAATCCTACGATTTAACACGTATAATACCTCAACTTACTTTAGAATCAATCACGTAAAAAGGTTTTGTTGCTGTGCATGAACAACTACAATTGCAACCTACAAGTAAAGTTTGAACACGAATGGTTGGTTGACAGACTGTAACACCCATGTGTTACCACATAAGCTTAAATGGTCTCTTTTGTCCTATTATTTTTAGGTGCTTTTTTTGCCAATAAGCAGGCGTGCGTTTATTAAAATTGGCGCTGCTGCAGCCATTGGAGTCGGAATAGCCAGTGCCATTGAAATTCCAATTTTAGAACAACAAATCAGTGCTAAGAATAATCAAAAGCAGAGCATCCAAAGCCAAGTACAACAGACATTTATTACTTTAGGGTCAACCGAACAAACTGAAGTGGAGGCTCTGGTAGAAACTATTATTCCCTCCGATAATAATGGTGCAGGGGCAAAAGAAGCAGGCGTAATATTTTTCATTGACCACCAACTAGCTGGCGAATATGGAAATAATGCTCGAATGTACATGAAAGGGCCATTTGTTTCTGCAGGTCAGAGTGGGTCAATAACGGTTGATGGAATTACTTATTCAGGCGGCACCGCTTCACAGATATTTTCTGGGCCTCAATACCAGTACAACATGCCTCTCAGGGAGTTCTGGAGAACTGGGCTTGCGGCCTTAGAGACATATTCAAACAGTGCTTATGGCAGCAACTTTGAAAACCTTAATTCCATTCAGAAAACTCAAGTATTAACTGATTTGTATAATAATAAGCCAACAAGTTTTAGCAATATTTTGCCAAAGGATTTTTTCGATGAATTAATGTTTATGGCATGGTCCGGATTTCTTATGGATCCTGTTTACGGAGGCAACAATGGCATGGTAGGCTGGTCATTAACGGGTTTTACAGGCGCCGATTTGGGTGATAGTTTCAATAACGGCAGAAATGTAATGAAATTGATGGTTGCCAGCTCGCCGACGCGTTATCCGCCTCACAGCTTAGGGGAGCTCCAGAAAGTACTGGGGAGCATGTGAGGGAAAAATATGAGTCAAATTATTAATCATCCTTCTGTGGACGTAGTGGTCTTAGGCATGGGCGTTGTAGGCGGAACCGTTGCAGTCGAGCTATCGAAGGCAGGCTACAAGGTGGTCGGTCTTGAAAGAGGACCGCACTGGGAGTTTGCAACTGACTTCTTCTATACCAAATTTGATGAGTGGGGGATAGGTTTCATGCGGAAATTCGACATCAGCCTTGCGATAACTTCATCCACTTTACGAAATAACAGTAGCCAATTTGCGCTTCCTATCCGCAGAAACACAATTGGGTATTCAGGACAAATTATTTCAGAAGGCTGGGGCGTGGGAGGAATGGCTCAACATTATGGCGGAGTAATGGGTCGATATGGACCATGGGTATACCAAGTCTATTCAGACACTGCCAGCAAATACGGCTTGGGCTTTCTAAACGCTGCTGTACCTCACCAAGACATAATAGATTGGCCAATGACCTATGATGATTACACACCCTACTATGAACAATGGGAAAAAATGTGGGGTGTCTGCGGTACAAATGAAGGACCATTGTTGTCTGGCTTTGACAATTACAGCTATCCACTGCCTCCTGCACCAACAACGCCTGTAGGAACGGCTTTCAAAAACGCTACTGAAGCATTAGGATATAGTCCTTTTCCCGGTCCACACGCTCTTGCTACTCAATCTTTCGTTAATCCATACGGAGTCGGAGTACAAGAATGCATATATGAAGGGTGGTGCGCCGGACCCTGTAATTACACATGCGAAGTTGGAGCAAAAGCAAATTCTGACTTTAGAACGATTCCAGCTGCCCTAGGTACTGGAAACTTCGAGCTAAGGATTAACAGTTATATCTTTAGGCTGGACACTGATAGCTCGGGTAACATTATAGCAGCAAGATATTATGACGAACAGGGCAACGTAAATGTTCAACCGGGCACGGTCTTCTTCAATGGCCTCTGGGGATTTAACATTGTTAAGCTCATGATGAACTCAGGTGTGGGCAATAATTACGATCCAGTTTCTTCAACTGGCTCTCTTGGGAGAGGTATAGCAATGGGAGTTCCCCCACCTGTGAGAACAGCCACGGGAATTCTAGATAACATCGGCGGAAACTCATACACATGCGGCAGCGGTTATGGGGGAGCATACGCCATCCGTGACCTGTGCGACGACAACTTTGACCACACAGGGCTCAACTTCATAGGAGGTGCCTACCCAGAAGCAGGTTTTTACCCAGGTGGTGGGCCGAACAACTTTGCCTTCTTCGCCGATCAACCGACCCCAGCTATGATAGGAAGCACTTTCAAAGCCAGCCTAAAAAACGTGTTTCTACCAACTAAAACACTTGTTGCTCTTGCACCATCTGGAGTATCGCCGCCTGTTACAGATTGGTATATTGACTTAGATCCTCATTATACCGATCAGTATGGTGATCCATTGCCTAGACTAACTATTGATTGGACTATGAATGAAGTAAACTGCGCAAATTACCTTGCCCCAAAATGTGCAGATATACTAACCAAGATGGGTGCCAGCAACGTTCAGGTCTCTCCAGAGATCACAACCCCCGTAAGCCATAACCCTGCTTGGCAGGCACACATGCGTGGAGGAGCAAGAATAGGTAGCGACTCAGCTACTTCAGTTTTCAATAAATGGCAACAATGCTGGACAAGCCAAAACCTATTTGCAGCTGGAGAAATATGCAAACCAATGGGAGACAACACAACAGCCGGAACCCACCCAATAGGTCCGATGTCTTACGTGGCGGCTGAAGGAATAAAAAACTACCTGAAAACCCCCGGTCCTCTGGTATAGCCCGAGGTTCCTCTAAAGTTAAACTTTCAAAAACAGGAGAAAAAGCGAATGGAACAGCAGTTAAGCCCCATTTTAATAATCATTCCGCCACAATATGTTTCCGCATTATTGAAGCTTCATGAAAAATTAGAAGACAAAAGCAAAGAGTGGGCTTTAAGCGGCGATCTCGGAGAAGCCTTGAACGGCGTCAGGATAAAGCCTGACTGTGTAGAAATTGTAACCTCAAAAGATGGAGCCGAGCAAATTCACGAGGCAGTCAAAGAGTTTAGACCAGAGCCTATTGCCTATCGAGTTCAGAGGCTTACACGAAACGCTTTAGTCGGAAACGTGGAGCAGCCTCTTTACGCAGGGAGCCATTATTTTGAGTTTCAGATCGATGGAATTAAAATCAAGGTTAATGGCGATTTACAGTTTAAAGTGAACGACTGGGGATGGGGCGACAAATTTGAGTTTACACCAGTCTGGGTCTACATAGTGAACAAAAAAACCGCTGTCGTTCCTCTACATGTAAAACTTGAACTTTACCAGAATTTAGGGTGGAGTGATAAGGTGGAAAAATTAAACTTGGTTATCACTAACAGGGAACGGCTTTTTCATCAAAGAGTCAGATGAGCACGAATTTGTCAACAATTAAACCGAACATCAAACAAGCCAAGTAAGGAATTGAGGCAATGAACACTTTGAAGCCGCCCTCTTCTTGACTTTTAAAAAGTAATCGTCGATTTTGAAATAGAAATGCGCTTCCTGCGACCATCGCAAAGAAGAAGTAAATGGTACCTGTAAGATGAAATATTGGCAATAGAAAAGAGAAGGCTACTGTTAAAACATTCAAGCCGAAAACAATTTGCGAAGCTTTCATGACCCCGACCTTAACAGGCAACATAGGAACTCCAGCTTTCTTGTATTCTCTCACTTTCTTGATGGCTAGTCCCCAAAGGTGACCGGGCGTCCAAAGAAAATCCAGCATTGCAACCAAGAAGGGCATCAAGCTAAGAGTGTTCGCTGCAGCTGTCCAACCTGCAAATCCAGCAAAACAGCCAGCGAAGCCTCCTATAACCACGTTCCAGGGGCTGGCGCGCTTGAGCCAAACAGTGTAGATAATCAAGTAAAAAACTGTTCCAAGAAACATCATAAGGAAAGTCAAAAGGTTAAACAGAAAATAGGATATAGCAAAGCTTGCACCAATCATTGCCGCTCCCAGCATAAACGCTTTGTTAGATGCCACTTGCCCCGCTGGAATTGCACGTTTCGAGGTGCGCGGCATCAACATGTCGATATCTCTGTCATAGAAGCTGTTTAGAACGCCGCAACCGCCCGCCGCCAAGTAACCCGTCACAGCGAATAAAGCAAGTTTTACCCAGGTGATCGATGGAAACGCTGCGAGAACAAAGCAGGTGACGCCTACAAACAAGTTTAGCAGTGTCACCTTAGGTTTCGTAAGTTGCAGATACCTTTCTATTTTTTGCTTCATTATTGGCTTCTCTTTTATTTGTTAACAATGCTTCGCTGTTTTTTGTTGTCTGACTAAGGAAACGCTGGTCCCGTAGCTGAGCTAACTATAACGGCGCCGTACATTCCGGCACCAACATCGCCTGAAACAGTAGAAATATACCAGTAGTCGAACGCGCCGTTGTAAGGTTTAAAGATAACCGAACCTGTCTGGCCAGACATAAGCGGATTGCTGGGGGAGCCGATCATAGCATTGAAAAGTACGGATGCGCCAACGGTGGGCGTTGCGGTTATGGCAAAATCATGTGGCAGCTTCCCAACATTCACAACAGTAATGTTGATGGTGTCAGACGTTGAAAATCCGATGGTTGGTCCTGGCGAAGTCATGTTGTTGGGAGCTGTGCCAAAGCCAAATTTCCCGTTTGAAAGCTCTCCTTCATAAAGAACAATAGTCGCTGTCGGTGTCTTGCTTAAACTTGACCCTGCCATTTGCGGCTGGATGTTGAAAACCAACACAGCTGCTGCGCCCACAAGAAGCGCGAGAGCCAGAGCTCCTATCACGATAAGAGGCAAGTATGGTCTGAAAGAGTTAGCCATCGCTTTCACATTCCCATCGACATTGTCATTGCAGCTGCAACTGCTAGAAAGATGACGCCCACAACGGCAGCTATCGGTAAAATCGCAAGCCGTTTATCCTCATAACGCAGATGCTGGTAGTACATTGCTATGGTTATTGCTTTTCCTGAAGAAATTAAGAGTATGATCAGCGCCAGCAACGAGGCTGCTCCTGCTAACGAACGCGTTACTACTTCCGCCACAGTTGCAACTACCAATCCCAGCCAAATTCCAACGTACATTTTCATTCCAGGCATATTTTTCACCTAAATTAAATAGAACAGCGGGAAGAGGAACATCCAGACAATATCCACGAAATGCCAATACAAGCCTATGTTCTCCACTGCAGAATGCTTTGTATTTGTAAATCCACCGTGGAATGATCTGAAAAGAAGATACCCGACCGCAACCAAACCCGCTCCTACATGTGCAGCATGAAGACCTGTCAACAGAAAGTAAGTTGAGCCGGGTAAACCGCTACTTATGGTGAACCCGTTTCGATAATATTGCGGCCATTCAATTCCAAGCTTGATTACCAAAAAGGCGGCGCCTAAACTAAATGTGCCAATTAACCCGATCCTTAAACCTTTGATGTTGCCTCCTCTAATCGAGTAAAGCGCAAACACCATTGCCAAGCTGCTAGTAAGCAAGATGATAGTGTTACTCATCCCGAGGATTACGTCGTGCGTCTGAGTGGCAACAGGCCATGAATTGCTGGATAATCGGACATAAACATAAGCAACGATAAGTCCTCCGAAAATCAAGATTTCAGAAACTAGGAATAACCAGATTCCAAGTTTCTCTTTACTTAAAAATTCAAGCGGCCACTTCTCTTCTACAGATTCTTTGAATTCAGCAAATTTTTCGTTAGCGCCATCTTTAAACAACATGAACACGGCTGCGCCAATAATTATTCCTCCCACTACGGCGAGCGGCAGGAAAATTACGAAGCCAAAAAGAAGTACTGCAATTCCTGCAGCAAGTATTATTGGTGCATAGGTAGATTTGCTTTCTTCCCTGTGTTCGTAATCTTCTGTCAACTTTCAACCCCCGCAGACTTCTTCAAATAGCCAGATTTACCTGTAGAATCGACCACAGTCTCCACTGATGCGCACGAGCTTGTTCTGCACCAGTACCAGTGGCTAGAACGAGTATTTTCAGGCGGATCAACCGCAGTCCCCGCCGTTGCCGTAGCTGTGCCGAGTGATCCATCGTAATCGCCGGTCCATTCCAATTCTCTGCCTTCCCACGGGTTAGGTCCCGAGGAAGGGGGTTTTCTCAAACTTAAAACAAGGTTTAAGACAGCCAAAGCTGCGGCGGGTCCGAATATATATGCGCCTATGGTTGCCGTTAAATTCAGCGAGGCTAATCCTGAGGCTGCAGAAAACGTCGATATTCTTCTAGGCATGTCTAGCATGAAGAAGTATGGAAAATAGAGAATGTTGAAACTGACGAAGGAGACAACGAAAATGATTATTCCAAAAATCTCATTGGGCTTTCTTTTGGTTATCTTCGGCCACCAATAATAAAGACCCGCCAATAGCGCAAAAAGAGTGGTTCCAGCCATGACGTAGTGGAAATGGCCGACAATAAAGTAGGTCCCGTTGAAAGCGTAATCTAATGTAGGAAATGCTTGCAAGACGCCTGTTATGCCACCTAAAGTTACCGTGAATATGGCGGCTAAGCAGTACAGCATCGGAGTGTTCAATTTTATGTTAGCTTTGTAAAGTGTAAGTACTAAACCTAGAACTACTCCTTCGAAGGGTATGGATATGGCAAGCGTGGTGAACGAGAAAGTCTGCAAAACACTGTAGTTTACGCCTGTTGTAAACATGTGATGCATCCAAACGCCCACGCTCAGAAATGTTACGGCTGCAAATTCAACGATAAAGGCAGTTCTTGAGAATACGGGTCTCTTTGCAAACGTTTGAAAAACTTCCGCGATTACACCTAAGGCAGGAAAAACGACGATGTAAACTTCTGGGTGACCGAAAAACCAGAAAAGTTCATCCCACAAGATTCCTCCACCTTGAGTGGAGCTGAAGAAGACGGTGCCGAGAAATCTGTCGCTTGATAACAGCAATAAGCCTGCAGCTAACGGTGGAAAGGCAAAAAGCGCAAGCGCCATTGTGAAAACAATTGACCAGGTGAATATGGGTAGTCGTTTCCATGTTACTCCCTTAGTACGATTTCTCACAATGGTTGTAAGAAAGTTAATTGACCCCATGGTTACGGAAAGTGAGAACAGCAGCAAGGCCATTACGGCAAGTGTCATTCCCGCTTGAGAAGTAAACTGTATAGTGTTCAGGGGTGCGTAGAGTGTCCAGCCTGTGTTTGGTCCGCCGCCTGGCATAAACACTGAGCTGACAAGCATTATGCCGCTGAATAGGTACGTCCAGTAACTTAAGGCGTTCATGCGTGGGAACGCCAAGTCTTTTGCGCCTATTTGCAGGGGTACAATGTAGTTTGCTAAACCAATGCCTAATGGGGTGAGAACCCAGAGGATCATTAGCAGGCCATGCAAGGTTACTGTTTGGTCGTAAGTGAAAGGGAGGAGAAAATTGTTGTTTGGAACAGCAAGCTGTGTTCTCATCATTTCCCCAAAGGAGCCTGCAACTGCCATGAAGAATATGGCTGTTACAATGTAAAGAATGCCTACCTGCTTATGGTTGGTTGTAGTTAACCAGTCTTTGATTGAAAATACGATCGCTTTAGCCTCCTGTACCTGATGAGATTGTTACATTTTGGCTGGCAAGCCATTGGTTATAAGCGGGTTGGCTTACAACCGTCATGTTTGCGTCCATGTACGTGTGCCCAACTCCACAGAGCTCTTTGCAATAGATATTGTAGTTGTACGTATCGTTCCCGTTTACAGCCGGAGTGGTTATCCATAAAATGTTATATCTGCCCGGTATCGCCTCAATGCTCACTTTGAATTGCACCAAGTAAAAATTGTGCATTACGTCAGTGCTTGTTACATTGAACATTACAGTTGTGTTGCCTGGAAGAATCAGATTATCTAAAGTGTTAACTCCGTTAGGGTACCCAAAATTGAAAGCCCACTGATAAGCAGTTACGTCGATGACCATGCTTTTTGAGACAGCTGGCTCAAAGCGTGCGTTGGGAGTAAGTTGATAGGAAGCCACTACTAGGCTTACTAATATTATGATTGAAATTGAAGCGAAAATCACGCTATCTCTGGCGCGGCCCTTTTTTAAGCTGACGTCCGGAATAAATTTAGTCTGACCTTTTCTTTCTCGGTACCTTACAATAAAATAAATCATTGCGCCCATGACGATAGCCAATGCTATTAACGCTATAACAGCAGCTAGGTCGAAGAAATGATTCCAGTCAGAGGCAGAGACAGGTATTGGTTGCGACATGTGTAATTCCTATTTTGAAAACTAAGACCAATGTGTAGTCGAGTCGAATCATGAAAGCTATAAACTTAACCGAGACTGCTTCGATACCCCACGTTTCCAGTTTTGCGCGTTCCTAGTACCCTTTGGAAATAGTTGCTGTTGGCTTAGATTGACGTAGCCGTAGCAGTGTAGAGCTATTCTGTTTGCTCTGATTTTTATTGACATTTTTGATTTCTCACAAGGTCTTTACAAATTAATAGCGCGAAATTCAAGTTTTAAACTTGTGTTGGTTGTCATTGTACAGTCACAAGTAAGGGGTTGCTGGTTTGGCTATTGAATGCCAACACCGTCTTCGCCCATAAGGCAACGCAAGAAAGAGCCAGTCAGATAAAAAACATATTGCCCGCGACCTTTTGCCAGGAGCAAAATTGGTTTTCACTGCTCTCTCGCCATTCGAGTATGTATTTATGCGCTTCTTTGTGGTTGGCTTGATACACACACAAAGTACCAAATAATGGCTTCAAACTCCATTTATAAGGAGATAAAAATGAGCATGAACATGGGCAGTTTTAGTTACATGAACTCATATCTTGCACAAGAATCCATAGCATTAATGTTCGTAGCTCTTGGATTAGCAATCATAGGGATAGGTTATGCCCGACTCAAGACACCAGAAAGTCTTAAACTCACCGCTGGATGATGAGCGGAGCAGTCATTTTAAGTCTGATATTAATTTTTTTTGTAATGTTTCCATCTTTATATCTTTACTATAGTAATCCAAGTTACAGTACTACTTCGGGTTTCTCAATTCTACAAATAATCCGTTCTGTAGCAGGTTTTCCTGCTGCAATCTTATCATTGATGTATCTGTTCAATGATTTACCGCAACCAACCGGAAAATAGATGAAAATCACGGCTGTCTATGGCTAACAAGCATTGCATTAGGTGCGGCAGTATACTATACCATGCCGTTTTAGTTTTTTGATTTTTAGTTTTGGACAAAAATATTGGATGAAAGATATTTTTTCAATTGTCAATGTGGGTCTACATCAACAATTTTGCTTTTGACAAGCTCTTAAGCTCCCGCGTTATTGACTAGCGCAAGTTCTTTAAAACGCTAAACACATTATCCTTTTGAGGAATCAGGTTATGTCAATACAAAAAATACCAGAAAAGAACACTATCCTCTTCGTTTGGTTCAACCAGTACGCTGGCATACTACTTAAAACCCCCAGCAAGACACTCGCCATAGACCCAGTAGACATCAAATCCAAAAACCTCCAAAACGTCGACGCAATCCTCATAACACATGAACACTATGACCACCTTGATCCAAGGCTGATAACGGAAATCCAAAAAGAAACTAACTGTGCAATCATCGCTGATTCGGCATCAACCAAAAAGCTGCAACCTGTCATCCCTGTGGGCAAACTGCAGGAAACCAAGCCTGGCGAAGAAATCAAAATTGGCGAAGTCTCAATCAAAACAGAAAAATGCAACCACCCCGCTCAAGCACCCGTTACATACATTATAACCAGTGAAGACGGCGTCAAAGTTTACCATACAGCAGACAGCTTGCCATTTCCCGAGATGGCTCTTATGGGTCAAAAAGAAAAATTTGACATGGTTTTCTGCACAATCGGGATAGCTCCGAGCTCTTCGCCTCAGACAGGCGTCGAAATAGCACGTTTAACCAAGCCTCAAGTGGCTATACCGTATCACACAGCGTCAGCTGCAAGCCAAACAGAATTCGCTCAACTTATGAAGAAGGAGTTGCCAAGGATAACATGCTTGATTCCTGAACAAAACAAAATCTATCAAGTCTCAAAACGGAAGTGAAAAAAATGAAAGTTGACCAGGCTGTTCAAGACCAAAAGGAAAAAATGGCCAATATACTATTCAAGATCGACGCAGTGAAATTTGGTGTCTTCAAACTTTCAAGCGGAAAAGCGAGCCCGTACTACGTGGACCTACGCGTTATTCCCAGTTTCCCTGATGCCTACCACGAAATCTGCGACTTCTACGCCCAATTCATCCAAAAACAAATTGGCGCAAAAAACTTCAACAGAATCGCTGGTGTACCTTTGACCGGCATCATTTTTGCCTCCCAAGTTGCCTACAACATTGAAAAACCGTTCCTTTACGTGCGCAAAGGCGTGCGGCTTCGGGGAAGAGAACGGCGCGTAGAAGGACTCTTGGTGTCAGGCGACAGAGTACTTATGGTCGATGACTTAGTCACAACAGGGTTAACCCTCAAAAAAGCCGCTGAAACCGTCAGAGCTGAAGGAGGCGTGGTAACGGACGCGGTGGTGTTCCTTGATCGGGAAGAAGGCGGACGTGGGCAGCTTGAAAAAAGCGGAATTAAACTTCATTCTATGCTGAAAATCAGCGAAGTGGCCAAAGTGCTGTACGATTCGGGCGTAATGGATAATGAAAGCCTAAAAACTATACTTAAACAAGTGAAAAAACAGTAGAAGCAGTCTCTTATTCGTAGAATATTAGGCTGGTTTCTTCGAGTAGCGTATGCAGTTTTTCTACGGCGACGTAGACGTCTTGCTCCTGTTTGGCTCCCGTGCAAACAAGTTTTCCGCTGGCAAACAGCAGAATCACGACTTTCGGCTCTTGCATCCTGTAAATTAAGCCCGGGAACTGCTCGGGTTCATACATCGCATGACCCAAACTATAAGCGGCTTTTTCTAAATCTATCATGCCGCCGAGTCCACCGGAAGCCACGATGTTCTGTATTTTTAGTTCAGGTTTGCTGATGATTATAATGCCGCCTTTCTTGAGTTCCTTAACGACTTTCATCACAGCTCGACGAGCTTCTTTCTCCGATTTAGCACCCGTACAAACCATCTTTCCAGAACTAAAAATCAAAGTTGCAGTTTTTGGGCGTTTCAAACGGAAAACTAAACCTGGAAACTGTTCAGGGCGATACTCAACGCCTGGGTAACCTTTTACTACCGCGTTCAAATCGACTTTCTGGTTAAGAGTTGCAGAAGCGACCACGTTTTCAACGCTTATAGTAGCTTTAACTTTCGGCAACAACCATCTCTCCTTTGCATTAACCGCCCTTAAACATTCTTCTTATCAAAAACTGACTTTATAAAGACATCTGTGGCAAACACTATGTCCTATTCTGTTGTTCAGGTCTCTTTTTAGTACGTCAGGTGCGAAAAATTCAATCGCGCTTAGCAACATAATAATATCCTATGACGAACGGCAGACCCCACTGGATGATTACCTGAAAATGAAAGAAAAAATAAAAGAGGACGGGGAATGCAACGATTGTGGTTGCAATTTAGATTTTCTTTTTGCTTAATACTTCGCGGAAGACTTTGCCGCATTTCGGGCACTCGTAAAGTCCGATTTCCAGTTGCATGCGTTTTCCAGCTTTATCTGGACGACCAGCCATTTTCCAAGTCTTTTTTGTTTTTGGAACTTCGGTTCCGCATTTTGGACATTTTGCCATTCTTTTTTCCTCCGAATTACCGCTTCCATGCTTTATCACTATAGAATAAAAAACTTTCCATAGTTTTGGAATGGATATTCCCGGTTTGAATGTCACATTTAAACATATTTTTGTCTAATCTTTTCCCACATGTCCATGGCACTCAGACAATTTGGGTCTTTGCAGTTAAATGGAAGGTTTGTGCACAGGTCATTTGGGGCTTTTCTATGCGGAAGAGAACTGATTTAGCTCTTCGATTTTGTGAATTTCAATCGAGTTGCTTGCGTGTTTCATTGTTGTCCTAGCCGCTGAAGTGAACAAAACCGTTTCTTTCTCGTTGACCAATCCCATATCGCAGAGTTGGTTAGCGACATGCGTAACCCTATCTTTCTCTTCAAGATAATCAATCAGAACCGGTTCCACTCCGAAAATCAACTCTAGCTGCCTCTTAACTTTCAAGTCCGGAGTCACGGCAATCACAGGCTGGGTTATTTTGAAGCGGGAAATCATCCGCGCTGTATACCCCGATCTGGTCAATGTAACGACTTTATGAATCGGCATGCTTTGACATATCCTCTGTATTGCCTTGCTTACTGTATCAGATATGTTGACGTAGGCAGTGTCTTCAACGTTGCTCTTCACCACTTTCTCAGTTTCATTAGCTATCCGACTCATCATCTTGACAGCTTCCACAGGGTACTTGCCCACAGCGGTTTCCCCAGAAAGCATAACAGAGTCGGAGCCGTCCAGAATCGCGTTGGCAACATCGCTTACTTCAGCTCTCGTCGGGCAGGACTGATTAATCATCGATTCAAGCATCTCCGTGGCCGTGACAACCACTTTACCCTTCTGGTTACATAGCTTGATAAGCGACTTCTGAACAAGGGGAACCTTTTCAGGTTCAATTTCAACCCCCAAATCGCCTCTTGCAACCATTATCCCGCTCGCGACTGCTAAAATCTCCTCCATATTTTGGACGCCTTCAGAATTCTCAATTTTTGCTATGACCCCGCCTTCAAACCTGTGGGCCTGAAGAAGGTTTTCGACGTCTTTAGCGTTTCTCGTGAATGAAAGCGCGACGTATTCAACGTCTAGTTCTTTGCAGAGTTTGAGGATTTCAAGGTCACGTTCGCAAAGGGTTGGAACAGACAGGTGTTTGTTGGGAACGTTGACGCCTTTCCCATCTTCAATTGTGCCGCCGCTTGCAAATTTTAGGCAAAGTTTATGGTTTGATTTTTCCGCCACATGTGTTCTGATTTTGCCGTTGTCGATTAAGATAAGGTCGTTGATCGCCATTTCACTATATAAGTCATGGTTGAAGCCTACTTCTTCGCCGTTAAAGCCAACTTCCAAAAGGTCTCCGCGGTTTAGGGTTCTCGGTTGGGCAGCTCGGATTCTGATTTCGGGTCCCTTGATGTCAACCATTACAGCAAGGTTGGTAACTTCCCGAACGGTCTCAATTATCGATTCATATTGAGCGAGACTCCCATAAGCCGTGTTGATTCTCGCGGCGTTCATGCCAGCATGAAACATTTTCTCGATAACGTGCGAGGAAAAACTTGCCGGTCCAACAGTGCAAACGATCTTGGTTTTCTTCACGTAACGTCACCTTTCTATTACTTTAACTTGACAACATTCGAAGTTAAAGTTGGCGGTGAACTTATTTGATGCCATTTCTTGATTTGCTAAAATGTTTGTCGGGGCTTGTATTTAGGTAGCTTTTAATAGTTTGAACAATGCCATACAATTAGCTTAACGGGGATTAATGATGAGTCCAAGCCACGTTAGAGTTGAAATGCCTGATTTGGAAGGCGACAAAGAAAGCCTTGCTAGTTTTTTGCTTAAACATTTCAAATTGGCTTCTAAACCAAACCAAGACGGTTTGGCTTTAAATGGTGATGATGTTTCGACTTTTGAATTGCAGCGGATGGTTACTAAATTTGTCAACAGCAAGAAGCTAAATAGCTCCCATTTTGTCGCTGTAGAGAATAACGCGGTCAAAATTAAGAGATTTAACCGGAAAAAGGAAGAAAAGAAAAACAAGCATCCTCAAACAGCATCAACGATTAAACACGGCTGGTAAACTAAGAAAAGAGTTCACCTTATTTTTTGCAGTAAACACTGCAATCTTTCAGGCACAACGCGTCAAAAACTACGATATTTTTTAAATACTCGGCTCTTAGCTTATCTAACCAGTTCGGGGTTCACAATTTATTGCAGGCGGCTTCTGAAAACGCTTTTGATTTGCTTGTAAAGCCAGTTCGAAGGCTCGTTGAACAAAGAGGATTCTCTAAACCAACCGAGCCTCAAGAGAAAACAATCCCTCGAATACTCGAAGGCAAAAATGTCCTGTTAATTTCCCCTACAGCTACTGGAAAAACGGAAGCCGCTTTCTTGCCAGTTCTTAGCATGCTTCTTCGGGAACCCAAAACTCCAGGGATAAAAGTCCTCTATATCACGCCGCTCAGGTCTCTAAACAGGGACATTTTGGATCGTCTCCAGTGGTGGTGCAACAGCCTAGACATAAAGCTTGCTGTTCGCCATGGAGACACCGAAACCAAAGAACGGATGCGTCAATCCCGAAGTCCCCCTGATCTTCTGATAACGACGCCTGAAACCCTGCAAGCAATCCTTTCAGGTTGGGTGTTGCGCCAGCACCTTCAGAGCCTAAGGTGGGTAATCATCGATGAAGTTCACGAGTTAGCTGACAGCAAAAGGGGAAGCCAACTGTCACTAGCTCTCGAGCGGATAAGGAACTTGATCGCAAAGGACTTTCAAATGATTGGGTTATCTGCAACGATCGGCAGCCCAGATAAAGTTGCCCAATTCCTTGTAGGAAATAAACGTCCCGTTGAAATTATCCGAGTGCCTGTCGCCAAAATGGTCAAGCTCCAAGTTATTTACCCTAAACCAACCGAAGAGGACGTGCATTTCGCCGCCAAAATCTACACGCACCCCGAAGTGGCCGCCAGATTGCGTATAATCCGTGACTGCATGAGCAAACGCAAGTCCGTCTTGTTATTCACGAACACACGTTCGATATCAGAAGTTTTAGCTTCACGCTTTAAAGTCTGGGACATCGATTTCCCAATTTCAATTCACCACGGGTCACTAGCTAAACTTTCTAGGATAACCGCCGAACAAGGCTTGAAGCGAGGCGAGCTGAAAGGTTTAATCGCTACCAGTAGCCTCGAGCTCGGCATTGACGTCGGACGAATCGATCTTGTTATCCAGTACATGAGTCCCCGTCAAGTTACCCGATTGATTCAGCGGGTTGGTCGTGCGGGTCACACCTACGGTCAAGTCGCAGAAGGCTTGATCATAGGTATGGACTCCGACGACACACTTGAGGCCATGGTCATTGCACGCAGGGCTCTCATCGAGTTGCTTGAACCAGTGGAAATTCCCGACAAACCCTACGACGTTTTGGTTCATCAGATAGCGGGGTTAATGCTCAAGACCAGACGCCTGGCATTCAGCGAGGTTTTGGAGTTAGCTCGCAAAGCTGCCCCTTACGAGAACCTGACTTTGGAAGACGTCAGCAAAGCTTTCAAGTACATGCACGAGCGTTTTCCACGGTTAGCTTGGGTAAGCTTTGAAGACCAGGTAGCCCTGAAACCTCAGCGTTCTAAGGCCCTGTTCGAATACTACTTTGACAATCTATCGATGATTCCAGTGGAGAAACAGTTCCTAGTAATCGATGAATCCACTGACAACTCGATTGGTGTGCTCGATGAGGCATTCATGGCTGAATATGGAAAACCGGGAACAAAATTCATCATTCGGGGAAGTCCGTGGCAAATAATGCACGCCACAGAAGACAAAGTGTACGTGCGACCAGTTGACGACCCGACAGGCTCAATCCCCAGCTGGATCGGCGAAGAAATCCCCGTACCCTACGAGATCGCGCAGGAACTGGCGGAAATTCGAGGGTTCGTCGAAGAAAAAATGAACGCGGGACTCACAACGCAAGAGATAAGCGCTTTGCTTTCTGAACGTTACCCCGCCGACCAAGAAACGATTTCGCGTGCTATTGCCGAAACATCGGAGCAGGTGAGCTCTGGCTTAGCAGTTCCAACCCCGAAGCGAATTGTAGTGGAGGATTGGGGAGAATTCACGATAATCCACTCAAACTTTGGCTCTCTAATCAACCGTGCAATGGCTCAGTTTCTAGGCGAGGTGCTTTCTGATAAGCTTGGAAGGGGAATTGTTGTTCAACATGACCCTTATCGCATCTTTGTGCAAACTATGGGCAGTATGAGCGCCGATCGACTCGTTGAAGTCTTCGAAGAATTGAAACCCATGAGCGACCAAATTGTGAAAGTCACCCTGACCCGATCAACGGTTAAGACGGGTTTGTTTAAGCGGCGGGTAATTCAAGTCGCGAGGCGTTTTGGCGCGTTGAAGAAGTGGGCAGACTTTAGTAACGTAAGCATTCAGAAATTGATTTCAAGTTTTGAAGGCACATTGATTTACGAGGAAGGCCTTAAAGAAGTCTTTAGCAATGACCTTGACGCAGACGGCTTGGTAAAGGCGCTTGATCGGATACGCACCGGTGAAGTAGGTTTCCAAGTCGTTGAGACAGGCGGCAACGCAACTCCAGTTGCCAGAGTAGGAATCGAGCGGGTAAGCATGAAAACAGACCTCATCCCGCCTGAGAAAATGCGTGCCGTGCTAATTGCTGCAGCCAAAGCCCGTTTGCTAAATGAAACAGGGAACTTCATTTGTACAAACTGCTGGGATTACATGGAGACAATCCGCGTAAAAGATTTACCCGACAAACCGAAATGCCCAAGATGCGGCTCCTTCAGATTGGGGATGCTCAAAGTTGAGGAGGAGAAGGCTTTGCCTCTTATCGAAAAGAGGGACCATTTAGCGAAGGATGAGGAAAAACTTCAAGTATATGCCAAACAGACTGCGGAGCTGATAGAAAAATATGGTAAAGCGGCGGTAGTTGCCTTGAGCGCTAGACGAGTCTATCTTTCTGACATAGCCGACGTTCTCTCAAAGGAGCCTATGCTTTCAGACAAATTCTATGAGTTAGTTATGGAAGCCGAACGCAAATCACTAACCAAGCGATTTTGAAAGCCGCCTCGTTTCTTTCATTTTTTAACAAGCTTTACCTAACTAAAGGGCAAGAAAACTATGCTAAATCGGCTTTTGGTCAGGCTGTAATCTATAGATAAATTGACAATTTAGATAAAAAGCAAAGAAGAACAAAAATTCGTTTTCCTTTGTTGTTGTTGATGTTGTTGTTGAACTTCTCTATTTCAGTTGCTGAAAAACTTCTAAGGTGCTATTTGGCTGCGTAAAAGTAAGACATGTAACAAAACGAGAACCTTTAAAATGAATCGGAAGAAGCTAGATTCGTTTCATTTACTCAAAAAGTTACCGACAACTTGTGACTAGACCAAATTGAGTTGACCCTTTGAATTCAGCCAGTAACATCAGTTTTTGATCAAAACATTCTATTAACATTAACTTTTTAAGTGTAGAGCCTGTTAAAATTGCCTATCTGCCACTGTGCCAGTAGGAGCAAAAGAGAAGTGGAAATAAGCCGTAGGAATTTACGCAACGAAGTTCTTGAACGAATCAAATACGTGAAAACCTGTGTCATGGCTAGAGAGCTCTGCTTGCTTGTACGCACCAACAGAGCAGTCTTAGAACCCAAAGATGTGCAAGAAATATGCCACTTCATTTCAAACCTATGTAAAGAAGAAGGCTGCAGCGAACCAAGCGAACTATGCTTGAAAGCAGCCAAATCAGTTGAATCAGCTGAAGAAGAAAAATACCTTGACCTCTGCGCTCAAAGCTGCGTAAAATGCGGCGAAGCAAGAAGACCACAACCGAAAAAAGACGCTTACGTGGCATGAGCAACTAGTAAACTGGTGAAATTATGTTTATCGCACCTTTCGTTCCAAGCCCAAACACCGTCGTAGAATACATGCTTAAGCTGGCTGACTTAAAATGCGGCGAAGTACTTTTTGACATGGGTTCGGGAGACGGCAGAACCGTGATTATGGCAGCAAAAACATTTGGCGCACGCGGTGTAGGCATTGAACTTCGAGAGGATTTAGCGAAGAAAGCAATGGGAACAATTCATGAAAATGGCCTCGAAGACAGGGTAACCATCGTAAACAGCGACATGTTCAATGTTAACCTGATGGAAGCCGACGTAGTCTACCTATACCTGACCACAAGTGCAAATGAGAAGATTAGGCCAAAGCTTGATTGCGACCTCAAAAAAGGTGCACGCGTCGTGTCACATGACTACGAAATCATCGGTTGGCACCCTGAGCGGGTTGAGAACTTCTGCGAAAACCCACAGCTAGGTTATCCCTCGCACACAATCTACCTTTACCGGAAACCCTGATTTTCTTAGGGAAAACCTGTTTTTTGCTGGAAAAACATTTAGCTGTCCCACATTCTTGTTCTTTGAAGAGGTCATCCCACAAATGCAGTTTGTTCCGTGGCGAAATATAACTGACTGGCACTGCAAAGCCTGCGGATACTGCTGCAAACTATACAGCGTAGTTTTAAACTTCCATGAGTGGCTTCGCCTAACGAAAACCTACGGCGTTGAAACCACCCTTTCAGGTTTAGACCGCTTCTTCATTCAACGGGCAGGGGACGGCTCGTGCACATTTCTCTGCCATGACACAAACAACTACTTTTGTGGGCTGCAGAACATAAAGCCTGAAGCATGCAAAATCTGGCCGTTCAAAGTGCTCACTGAACCCAAATATGGGGAAGAAAACCTCGCGGCCTACTACTACCGCGGCTTGCGATTTTACGTTTACGGCGACGACATGTGCAGCGGCTTACGCTACGGAACCCCGACTTGGGATTTCCAGCACACAACAGTCAAGGAATTCGCTGAATTAGCGTTAGGTGTCCGAGACGCGCAGTCCAAAACCACCCGAACAGCCTCTTACAGACCCCAGCAGCAATGGGGCAGAAAACTGTTTCCTTAGACCCTTTTTAGGCAATTTCGTAGATTAAGTTTTTTAAGGGATTCCAACTCTTAACCAGCAGTTATCCTTTCGAGGTCTATTGTTATGTCTAAAGCTAAGGTTGGGATTTCGATGCTTTTCTGCTTAGGCGAGCCCTTCAATCGGATGGTTAAACGTTTAGGCACTATGCAAACACGCTATATAGAAATCGTTGATGACGGCATCCAAGAGCTTAACAAAAAACGGGTTGCAGCCCTCAAAGAAGCCGCAAAAAGCTACGGCTTAGAATACACGCTTCATGCACCCTTCGCCGACATCAACATTGCTTCACCGTCCAAAAGCATCTTAAATGCTTCATTAAAACGTCTCAAACAATCTATGGCCTACGCAAACGAGTTGGATGCCAAAGTTTGGGTTTTTCATCCTGGCGCAAAAACCGGTATCAGCCAGTTTTACGCAGGCGCCGAA
>JBEKVK010000021.1:0-18672 GCA_049514075.1 Bathyarchaeia archaeon
ACGTTTGAGAGAAGCATGCGTCTGCAACAGTAGCGTTTTATACCGAGACTGTCAAGGATGTCGCTCGCGTTTTCGCCTGTTTTGATTCGACGTGTAAATTCGTCCCATTGGTCGCCGACAAGTTTGCCGCAGGTGAAACATCGAACTGGAATTATCATTTTTTTTCCTCACCTGTAACTCTTCTGTTCCTTAGAACGTGCGCCCGCTCCACCGAACTTTTTGGTTTCTTTTGCTCGGCTATCACCAACAATCATTGTTCTGTCGTATTCGCTGAACACGGTACGCAGATGAGTGCTCTTTGTCCACTTCAACAGTGCGTTTGCAACTGCAACTCGGGCGGCTTCTGCCTGTCCCATGTAGCCTCCACCGCTGGTTTGGATATCCATGTCTAGTTGTTCCCAGATTTCTGGGCCTGCCTGCAGAAGGGGCTCCATAATTTTTGCTTTTGCTACGTCGGGTTCGTAAATTTCGACTGGTGTTCTGTTTATCCGAACTTTTCCAATGCCTTGCTTGACTACAGCTCGGGCGACTGCGGTTTTTCTTTTTCCACTGACAACTAAAACTTTCTTTGCGGGCATAACTATTCACCTTTGCTCCAGCCTATCTCTTTCGCCAACTCCATAAGGGTGAAATGTGGCCCTTTTAGAGTGGCAGATGAGGCTTCTGTGAACGTGATCATTTCTTTTCCTTTAAGCTCCAAAGGTACACCCATGAAAACTTTGAGGCGTTTATACGCGGTTTTGCCTTTAGGCTGCTTGTAGGGAAGCATTCCTCGCAGGGTCTTGCGCAGGTACTTATCTGGCCTACGATAGTGAAAAGGACCGCGTTCAGGTGCGCCTACCTCAAGAAACTGTTTGGCTTCGGCAACTTTGCTTTTCTTTTTTCCAGAGAATACGGCTTTTTCAGCGTTAAGGATTATTACTTCTTCCCCGTTAAGGAGTAACTTGGCGACTTTGCTACCTAATCTGCCAACTATCAATCCTTCAGCGTTAACAAGGACAACTGGAGTTTTTGTGGCTTGCATGTTTTTCACCGAATAATTCTGACGTTTGAGCCCTTAGGGTTCTTCTCCATAAGCTCAGGTATCGAAATGTATTTCCCTTTTGCAGCAACAACCTTGGACTTGGCTTTCTCAGAAGCACCAAACGAAGCCACGGTTAAAGCGTGGTTTAAGCAGCCTGAACCCAAGATTTTGCCAGGAACAACCACTGTCTCAGCGCGTTTTGTGTTCCTGTTTAAGGTACTCAAATTAACACTAACACGTTGACTCCGTGTTTTGGAAAGGTATTCTGCCAGGTCAAGCCAGATGCCTGCTTGTTTTTCTTTGCTTTCTTTCTTGAGTAAATCAATAAGATGGATTAATTCGGGATTTGTTGATTTGGACTCTTTCATTGCGATTCAGCCTTTAACAATTCTTCAATTTCATTAAGTTGTTTACCTAACGTTTTGGTAGCTTCTTGGAGTATGCGTCCTGGAGGAAGCGCGCCTGTAGACTCTATGTTCATTACGAAAGCTTCCTTCTCCCACTCTACCTTTAGCGGAGAAGGCTTTTTCGGGCAAGCTTCAACGCAATCCATGCAAAGATTGCATGCCAAAAGATCTCGCACATCGACTTTATCATCTTTAATTTCGAGAACCTTTTTGGGACATATCTCGACGCATTTTGCGCATTCCTCGCATTTCTCTATTGGAACAGTTACTTTTGGGTAATACTTGTAAGCGCACATTGAAACTGGTTGCCATTTAGCGTGGACCTTGCCTCTTCCCAAACGGGCATAGGCTTCAAGCTTAAGCTTCTGGTTCTTAGCAAGTTTGATAATCGGGATCTTATCCGACACAGGGATAATCTCTGGGTTTTCAGACACGATTTCACCCGAATAAACCGTCCGTGTACCTTCCTTTGCTTCAGCGTCAAGTGTTAATGTCACGCGACATTGGGTACATCCAAATTCGCTTTGACACTCGCATTCTTCAGGCAGATTATAGGCATCCAAATCAGTTTTCAGTGGGGTAAGACCAAGTCTGTGAGCTATTATTTCATCCTGCAGGATAGAGCTGTTCTCAATCATGACAACTTCTTCAATTGCCATGGTCGGCACCTCAGCAAGCGCTATGCGACGCAGAGCGTTCATTAACGGAACATCCGCGTCCCTGATAACCACGCGGAGGTTGCTATCGTTTTTTTCAAGGATTTCCATTTTCACTTGCTGAGACACTCCAATAAGATTACTCTAACATTTTTGCGTTCAATAGAGATATGGTGCATTATTTCAATTTTTCTGTTTATAAAGAGGGGAAATTGAGTTTAGACTCTTCTTCCTCTTCTGCCGCCAGGCCTTCTTGTTCCATCATGGGGAATAGGTGTAACTTCCTCGATCCGTTCAATTCTGAACCCAAACCTAGCCAATGCACGGATAGCTGCTTGGGCACCTGGACCGGGAGTTCTCGGGCCACTGCCGCCTGGAGCTCTAACCTTAATGTGAATGGCTGTTATCCCCTTGTCTCTAGCTACTTCAGCTGCGCCAGTTGCTGCACGCATCGCAGCGTACGGAGACGACTCCATGCGGTCTGCTTTAACGAACATGCCGCCGCTGGTTCGAGCGATTGTTTCCGCACCTGAAATGTCAGTAATGTGTATCAACGTGTTGTTGTATGAGCTGAAAATGTGGACGATTGCCCATTTCTCGTTTCTTTTGCTGTTAGCGCTCAGAACCTGCCGCCTCCTCTTCCGCCTCGTCTGCCTCTGGCAGGCTGCCTAATTTCAGGCTGCTTAGCCACAACTGACAGACCAGCACGCAATGGGTGGGCTTGGTTTGCGACGGCGCTTTCAGGTGAATAGATAACTTTTGGTTCGTCCAACTTCGCGACCATGTAGCCTGGAATTGTGATTCGGCGGTTGTCAATGGTTACGTGTCCGTGAGTGATAAGTTGACGTGACTGGAAAACGGTCCTCGCTAAACCCTTGCGGAAAACTATTGTTTGAAGCCTACGCTCCAAAATATCTTCTATGCCTAAGTCTAAGACATTGTCCAAAACTGCAGTTTCCTGCAGAATGCCGACTTTCTTGAGTTTTGTCAGCAACTCATTCTCCATCTTTGCTCGTTCTTCAGGAGTTTTGCTGATAAGTGAACGGGCGATGCCTCGAGTCTTAGACAGGGTCGTCTTGTGTCGCCAAAGTTCATGTTTGTTGCGCAGGCCATATTGACCCAAGAGTTTGAGTTCTTCTTGAAGGATGTCCTTGCGCCAGCGGAACCGTGGCGTATCGAACTTTTTACGTTGCTTCTTTGGATCACCCATGATTATTTGCCTCCTTCGGCAGGTGCTGCTCCCCCAGGTTTCTGCAAGAGAGTTTTCTTCTTGACGCCTAAAGCTTTGCCTGCTCGTCCTGTGGTTTTAGTGTGTTGACCACGGACTTTGAGGCTGTATGCATGGCGGTATCCACGCCAAGATCTGATGTTTTTGGCGTCGTCAATATCCTGCTTTGTCCTCAGAACTAAGTCGGCGCTGAGAAGATGCATATCTTTTCCTGTATCAGAGTCTTTTCGTCTGTTAAAAAGCCAAGTTGGAAGACTGTACTTTGCAGGCTCCCGAATAACGTTTTCAATCTTTGATATGTCTGACTCTGTGAGGAAGCCTACTCGCAGGTCAGGATTCACTTCTGCCTTCTTCAAAATCGCGTTTGAAAGGCTTGAGCTAACGCCCTTTATTTGTGCGATAGCGTAAGAAGTCTTAAGGGTACCTGGAACGTCTGTACCCATAATACGAAGTATATGACGATATTCCTGTGACATGCTAAATTTTCATCCGTTTTTACATTGAAAGCATATACGAAATGAGACAGTGTTTATTTAAACCTTTTTGACTGGGAAAACTTAACTGTGATTGAGCTGAGAGATTCCTGCAGAGACTATTAATCATCTTTTTCATGTGATACTTCTTCTTGTTGAGACATTTCTTGGCTACTCAACAACCGAGATGATGGAGGGTTGGTTTCCAGACTCGCAACTTTCTTCTTTCGCCTTCTTTGATAGTAGTACGCTGCAGACAGAACAGCTGCACCCGCAACTGCGGAGGAAACCGCTATTGGAACCGCGATTGAAGCTGGCGATGTTACTTTGTAAGGACGCATCATTTCGTTATCTTCATGCTCAAGGAGATGGCAATGCCAAACATATCCGGGCCCAGCCGTCGCGTCAAACGGAAAACCTGAGCCGTCTTGCTGCGCGAATCTTACCCGGATTGTTACAACTTCTCCGGAGTTTACCGTAATCGTGTCTTTCCAACATTGTTCTTGCGGTTGTGGTTGAGTTACAGTAGTAAACATGAAGGATGAGAGCGACTGAACATTTCTTGTTGGGTGACTGAACGGCGGCTTCCCATTGATACTTAACCATTCGTCTACGTATGAACCGGGAGCGTTTAACAATTGACGTTGGACGAGTTGAAACTGCACCAAGTGGAGGTGAATCGGGTGGACGTCCATAGTTGGGTTAACAATCACCCAATCCTCCGTTGCACCTAACTCAGGCGTTTCCGAAGTAGGCGCATCCCAGGTTTGCCCGTCAAGCAAAGCTTCAAGCATTAACCCGTTTGAATCAGCGATCTCGTAAAGCGTCAGAACGCGCTGCTTTGCGGGTTTTGGCATGGTTGGAAAGTTTGATTCTACAAGAGTTGGATTGAACGGTTTTGGCGCTGAAGCAACATTAAATGGAACTATTCCTTGCGCGTTGTTGGCTGTGAACTGCATTATTTGTCCAACGGTTTGTGCTTCGATACCAAAGGTCGAGAGCAACGCAGAGTTTTGCAGTGTGACTCTTTCTCCAGGTGCAAGATTTGAAAAGTCAACTATTATATCAGCGCGTTCAGCAGGCGCTAAGGTCAAGGAAGTGAGGGCGACTGGGGCTTTCAGGTATCCGCCATCACTTCCTATCTGGATGAAAGTCATCGCGTTTGAAAAGTTTAGAGCGTAAAATCGCGTGTTTGATCCGTTTAGGATTCTGAGCCTATATTGTCCTCTGTCAACGTTCATGTTGGGCCAGACCTTGCCATTTACCATTATTGCATTGCCTAGGAAACTGTTGACCCAGAAAGGATGGATGTCAGGTACTAAGCTGACGGATGGATAACTTAAGGAACCGTCGCTGTTGAATGTTCTATCCTGAATCACAAGCGGCATCTCGTATTTTCCGTTCGGCAGTACAGCCGCGACTTTGTCATTTCCAGTAGATTCGCGGATCAAATAGAAACCTGCTAGACCTGACAACACGTTTAGTCGAGTGACGCCTAAGGCATGATCGTGGTACCACAAGGTAGTCGGTTGCTGAGTATTAGGATAATAATAGACTGCGGCGTTCGAACTAGCTTTTTCAGCCGTATAGTATGCTTGACCATGCCTTCCATCGGACGTAAACCATTGGTTTGGACCTCCGTCAGAGTAAGATTGGTTTTCGCCGCCGTGAAGATGAGTGACAAGGGGAACAGGAGATTGCGCGTTTGGATATCCTGGCGGATAAACGGGGAAGGGCTGAGTGGGCATGGGATTTTTGTTTGGGTTTGCCCAGTGAATTGTTGGGTCAACCGGTAACATATAGGGGGCTGAAATGTTGTTTTGCCATTGAACTTGGATGGGTTTGCCTCTGATTGCTTCAAAAGACGGCCCTGGAGTGCTTTGAACGGAACCTAAAGATGCACCAGTTATGGCGTCAGTGGCTAAACCTGAGTAACCCCAAACAGGGGTCATTAATTTCATGGAGGTAGGAAGAATTTGTTGAGCAAAGCTTGTCATTGTCACCGTGTAGTCTTGTCGAATCACTTTGCCTTGGTTTGTCACGACATTAGGCTGGAAAACAGGAGGTGGACCAACCAGCTCATTTTCGAACTTCGGAATTGTTGTAGGATCTAAAACGGACAAAGCGGTATCTGCAACAGGCGCTATCAACCTTATTCTTGGAGTTACTTGTCCTGGCGCTTCAAGAAGCTGATTTGTTGCTTTCGAAACAAAACCCAACGGCTTCAAGGCGCCAGATAATAAAACTGCAGCTAAGCCACCGCCTGCTGCTAAGGCTGTCAGTTTCAAGAATTCTCTTCTCTCCAGCCCCTGGCTGCTGACAGTCCGTCCTCCTTCGCCGAGTTCGGGAGAAATTCCATTAGAGTTTGAATCTTCTGCCTCGCCGGGTAACTTCTTAGATCGAAAACTCCGATGACTCAATCGCCAATTCACCGTTTCAGTAAGAGAACAAAGATCTTGAATCAGGTTGTACTCTCAAGGTTGAGAGAGCTAACTTGTTTTAAGAACATTTGTGATTGTGCAGCTACATCAACAACCCTCGCATGAAGAAGGCTGTTTGACTAAGCGAAACCTAAATACTGTTCATTGGCAAGCTATAGGCGTAAGAGCATGATAGACACTATAACGATCGTTGGCTTAATCGCTGCAGCCTTTACCACGGTTTCGCTTCTTCCACAGTTGATGAAAGTTTGGAAAACGAAGTCAACCAAAGATATCTCAACAGGGATGTTTGCACTTTACTGCAGCGGGGTTTTCTTGTGGTTCGTCTATGGTATCTTCATCAGAGACTTGCCCATCATACTTGCGAATTCATTAGCATTCATTCAAGCACTGGCAATCTTAGTTTTCAAAGCCAAATATAAATAACAACTACCCAATCTTAGTTTCGCTTACTGCGTCAATAACATTAATCACCGTACCCATCCATCTCAAATAAGCGTTTAGAGTTGCACGCAATGCAACAGTATCCTCCGCTTCAACTTTCAGCACGAGAGACAAGCCGTCTTCTTCTAGTTTCACAACGGCGCGTCTTGTCATAGTCGCTTTGGCTTCAGGGTCGAGCGCGTGGAGAAGGGTGGTCAATTGCTTCTCGGATTGAAGTTTTAGCCGAATATTGGCTTTTGCGCGCGCAGCCATCGAATATGCCTATTCTTAGAGGGAGGTTTACGATTATAAATAATCTAGGCAAACTTCTCCGAAGAGTAAGACAATCAATGCTTATCGTAATAGTCTGCCACAGCCCTGAAAGATTCTTTTGGCTCCCGTGGCATTTCTGGGTAAGTCTTGCCGTGTTTGTCATTGTCATAATATTTTACAAGGCTGGAGAACTTTAATGTAAGATTATGGAGTCTGAAAAGCCTTATAGCTAAAAGAAATTATTATATGGAAAATGCGGGAGGGCAAGTGGCATTACTAGAAACAGCGTTGCATTTGGAATCGCCATAATCAGTTTAGCACTCTTTTTGCCATTGTTTTGTCCCAACTCGCTGGCTCAAAGCAACAAGGCATTTGGGCCTGATACAAAATTCGGCATTCCCGTCTACAACGGCGTCATTAACTTTGCGTTAAGTGGAAACTACTCGTCAGCGACATTTGAAGATAACAAATGGGTTTTTACAAATCTACACCTTAACGGCTCTGATCCTTTAGAAAACTTCACGATTTCAGCCAAGAACTCAAACGTTACCGTTTACGGGCATTTCGTTACAACCGTTTATTTTCCAAATGAACGCCTCAACTATATAGCTCAAGGCAAAGGTGACCAGATAATAAACATGGATGTAGGAGTAAATGGGGGAAGCAGTGTCGACTGGGTCATCTTGACTAACGGTACCTTCGTAAGCAACGACTGGAGTGTCTCGCACGACGGAACTGTAACTGTAACTGGCTTAACTGGTAACATAACCGTAATTTATTTTGGCTTCTTGAGTCAGCTGGGAGTTTCCAAATTGCCTTTCTACGAGGCACATTCAGTTGCGATTGCGGTAACCGCGGCAGTTGCAGTTACAATTGTTGTGGCTGTGGTTGTGAAGGTTGAGGTTAAGAGGCGGCAAGGGAAGGAGTTGAGCCAAAATGCTTAGAAGTCGTTTGGCGGTTTCGGAGTATGGAATGTCGCGGAGGATTTACCTGTGACGTGGCAGAACCCCAGTTACATAGTGCTGCCCATATATGTCGTCGTAGTTGCAGTGGGAATCCTCCTTATCTACAAATTGACCAAAGACAAAACCAAGAACATAAGCTCGCTCAGGCTTTTTGTCCAAGTTGCCGCTGTCTTTGCGTTTTTCATGGGGTTGATTTTGGGTCCATTTGATGTTCCGCTGTACGCGCCTCTGGGGATAGCTCCACGCAGCCTTCTGCTTGGAGGCAACCTGCTAGGCAATCAATTCCCAGACGGCATCTCTCTACCAGTTCTAGCTTGCTATTATCCCAATGGAAGAACCGTGACCTGTCCAATCTGGCAGATTCAAGCATATATTTTCCCATTTTGGAATTACGCAAGAGGCTACGACGTCGTTTACTCAACGTCAGGTCTTGAGAAGATAGGCATAGTTATAGGCTTGGTTGCTTTGGCAGCCATAATCTTAGGGAGGTTTTTCTGCGGTTGGCTTTGCCCGTTTGGTCTCTATCAGGATTTATTGACGCGCGTGCGGAAGGCAACTCGGCTCAAGCACTTGAGCTTTTCACAGAAGACTAACAAGGCGCTTAGCCAATCAAGGTGGGTAATAATTGCGATTTTCCTAATTCTCAGTGTTATTTTTGCGTCATACGAGATTTTCGGTCATCAACTGATTCCGGGCACAACACCGGGTGGACCTGAAGGAACCGAGGCAGGCAACGTAGGGTTCCTCAATGAACCTTTCTGCTTGGTTTGTCCGATGCGCCCGCTTTGCGTGTTGGCAGAGTGTGCCGTAGGTTCTATGAAGTACTCTTACGTTTCCCAGATCATTTATGGGCCACTAGCTATTCGAGGCGGCTACATTTCATCCATAAACATTATCAGTCTAATCGTAATCACAGCTTTGGCGTTAGCTTACAGGCGGTTCTTCTGCAGGATCTGCCCGTTGGGAGCCATAACCGCAGCGTTTAGTAGTTTTACGCCTTTCAAGCAAATAGCGATTACCAAATTAGAGAAGAATGAACAGAAATGCACGAAATGCGGCGTATGCAAACGGGTTTGTCCCACACAAGCTACGGATGTGTATGAGAAGAAGGGAGGCGACGTAACAGAATCCCGATGCATCCTGTGCGCAAGATGCGTTGAGGCATGTCCGTATGAGGACGCGTTGTCTTTGAAAGTTGCTGGGCAAACAGTGATGCACTCAAGAAACTGGCTGGAAAAAGAATAGTTTATGACACAGAATTGTTGCTGGGAAAAATCCATCAACCATCATCAGGCTGCTTGATCCAAACCTTCGCTTTCTCCTGCACGCTTACCCGCCCTTCAGACTGCATTAGCCGAACCTGCGCCTCAACAAACCTGTCGTCAGCAGAGGCAAATTCTTTTCTAATAGCGTCTTCCAGCTTGGGCAAGTTAACATGTTCCGATGCGCCGACTTGGTTCCAGAACTTTGCCTGTATTTTTATCCGTTTCCTTCGGGCGTCCATGTCTGATTTTTTAGTCATCCGCAATTTACCTGGCGCAAAACGGCAACTCATTCTTCGCCTTATGATAGTCCACACATTCTTGACAATTAGCGTGACGGAGGCAATCTTTCTTAGGACATGGGCAATTAGGTGCAGACATAATTAAACCATTCTTTTGGAACGCATATATCATTTTCGAGCATTGATAAGAGTTATAAAACCTAATGTAAAGAGCAAGAAAACAAAGTGGTTAGGAAAACTATAGAAACATGCTCGCAAACTATGGCTATGAAGGTTTAAAATGGCTAAAGTTATCCCACCATTACAACGACTCTTTGTTTACTTAATCGTAACATTAGCTTTAACGGTTGCTGCCCTCTACCTTTTCAACCAATTCATTGAACCTCAACCCATCAGTTTCACCCAGATCATAGGCGAGGCAGTGAGAATAATCATCATTATTGGTTTTTCGCTGGCTGCCATAGGAATCATACTACGTTTTAGAGTTTTTATGACTCAGCGAATGGGCACCCAAGCGTCAACGATAATCTACTACGTAATGATTCTGATCGCCCTTCTATTCGCCACTTTTGGAATTCTAGAAACCATCGGTGTTCGCTCAACTGACCTATTAACAGGTGCGGGAATAATTTCCATCACCGCGGGCTTAGTCATATCCACGTTCGTCGGCAGCATCCTATCAGGTTTTCTGGTTTTCGCCAACTACAAGTTTAAGGTTGGAGATAGCGTGATGGTCAACAGCATTCCTGGAAAAGTCATTGAAATGACGGCTCTTGTCATGAGAATTCAAACAGATGTAGGTCAAATCACCATTCCAAACGGCGCCATCGCATCGGGGGGAGTAATCTTAACAGCGGTCCGTGAAAATGAAACGCTGAAAGAAAGCAGACTACACTATAAGATAGGCGATCGAGTAGTAACTTCATTCATGAACGAACAAGGCACAGTCAAAGAAATCACCGCATTAAACACCTCAATCCTATTAGATTCTGGAAAAGAAATAACGTTCCTCAACAACAGCATCTTGTCAGGCGGAGTAGTCGTCGCAAAAATAACCCAGACCTCAATACAAACGGAAACAAAAAAACCGTACCCTTAATTAGCTAGCCCTCAATACCCCATTGAACCATTGGTGATACATAATGACAACTGCTCCGTTTGCAAGCACATTTGTGGCAATCGCTTTGATTCCGGTGGCTTTTCTGTTTGTCCACGCATTCTTAGCTGGAAGAAGCAAGAAGCGTTTTCACCCGGTTTCCGGATTTGCAGCTATTGTTTGGGATCTTTCGGTTTCAATCGGCTACATGGTTTACCGAACCTTTGGCGGAGCCGTGAACGGAGAAACATTGCAAATGACTCCTCTTCTAAACATTTACTTTATGGTCGTTCACGTGCCTGTAGCTATTATTGTCATGACCCTGGAAATTCTAGTACTGTTTACGGGTTTTTGGGCACTTTGTGCAAAAAAACAAAACCGTTATCACCGCTTACTGACTTCGCCTCTTTTCTATATCTGGTGGTTTGCGTTCCTTTCGGGAGAAATATTCTACATAGTAATGTACACGCTGTGACAAGAATGAACCTTTGAAGCCTAACATGAACCTAGTAACGGCTAAATAGTTCAAAGTGCAATTCGGTTGATTATTCAAGCGTGGGAAGAGCTTAAAATGGACAATTTCTCGGACCTATTCGAAAACTTGATTTCGGCGAGCCGCAAACACGAGCAGTACCGCGAAAAAGAGTGTATCAACATGATTGCGAGCGAGGGACTAAAGTCTCCTGCTGTCAACCAGATGCTGTGTTTCTCTCATGACTTGGCACAAAGGTACGCGGAAGGAGACAATGACCGAGAGGGCCATGTCAAAAAACGTTATTATCAGGGCCAGAAGTATATGTGCCAAATTGAAGATTTAGCAACAGACCTGATGAAGAGCCTCTTCAAAGCTGACTGGGCAGACGTACGCTTAGTTTCGGGCACCCACGCTAACCTCGCTACCTTTAAAGGCTTGTCTTTAGCTTCAAAAAACAACAAGATGGTTGTCACACCTCTAAGCTGTGGAGCCCACATTTCACACGACTATACGGGTTTAGCAGGCAACATACTAGGCTTAGACAACATCAACCATGTTTACGACACTGACGAATTCAACATTGACGCAGAAAAATCAGCCTACGTCATACGTGCAGCCAAACCAGGCATTGTCACATTCGGGGGTAGCCTCTTCCTTTTTCCGCACCCAGTTGAAGAGCTAAAAGCTGTCTGCGACGAAGTTGGCGCATACGTAGCCTACGACGCATCGCACGTTTTAGGCTTAATAGCTGGAGGCCAATTCCAAGACCCACTTCGGGAAGGCGCTGATTTCATCACTTCCTCAACCCACAAGACTTTCCCAGGTCCACAAGGTGGAGTCATTATGGGAAACCAGAACAATCCGGCATTGGAAAAAGCGGTCAAAAAAATCCAATTCGCCATTTTCCCACTTACAGCTTCAAATACGCATCTGGGCAGGTTGCCAGCTCTCGGTGTCGCATCTTTAGAGATGAAACTTTTCGGCGCGGGCTTCGCAAAACAAATAGTGAAAAACGCTCAGACCGCTGGGCAATATCTGTTTGAAAACGGCGTCAAAGTCCTAGCTGAAAAGAAAGGCTTTACAAAGAGCCACCAAATCGCCGTTGACATCCGCAGTTTCGGCGGCGGCAACAAGATTGCTCAAGACCTCGAAGACGCAAACATAATCCTCAACAAGAACCTCTTGCCCTATGATGACCAAAGCAGCAAAGAGAATCCCTCAGGGCTGAGAATCGGCCTCCAAGATGTAACCCGAAGGGGCCTTGGAGAAGGAGACATTAAACACCTCTGTGACCTAATGCTCGACGTCATAAAAGGCAAACGGACTCCTGTACAGATCAAACAAGATGTGCAACTGCTAACAAAAGAGTTTAGTGAAGTCAAATATGGGTTCCAAAACATCGAAGAGGCTCTATCCTTCGCAAGAAAGGCATAGTCTCCAACTCTTTTTGCGCGATTACGAAACTAGGCATATTTGACTGTGGACTTGAAAAAGTGAGGCTAAATATTAATAAGCAAAACATACGCATTTTGAAAAATGAAAACCAATGGTAGATCTTCTAATATTCTACGTGATAATTACCGCTATTGTTTTCATAGTTGTTTTTATGCTGCTGCCAAGGTACGGACCCCACACCATTTCGAGGTTAACCTGCCCGAAATGCAAAAGGCAATTTAATTATCATTGGGTTCCGGGAGCTAGCTTCATTTCCATCTACCGCGGAAACACGCGTCGGCTTCACTGTCCCTACTGTCATGAAGTATCAACCTTTAATGTCGCAACTGCCCGTTTGAGCAAGCAACAAGTTGCTGCCTTGAAAAAGAAAATCTAAGTCAAAGAATGAAAGCAAAACGTCTGCTTCTGAGAATATTTAATATCGTAGTGCGCCAAACAGCTTAAATCACCAACTTGCTAAGCATAGGAGGAGTTGGCTAAAATGAAAGTGCTACTAAACGATGGTTTGGAAAAGGAAGGCCTACAACTGCTAGAAGAGGCTGGCATAGAAACAGACACGCAGAAACGAGACGAAGAAAAACTTTTAGCTGACATCGATGGCTTCGATGCGCTAATCGTGCGAAGCGCTACCAAAGTCACAAGGCAAGTTATCGAAGCAGGCGCAAAAGGCAAACTCAAAATCATCGGAAGAGCAGGTGTAGGTTATGACAACATCGATGTTTCGGCAGCGTCCGAAAACGGGATAGTGATAAAATCTGCCCCTTACGGAAGCACCAACGCAGTGGCAGAGTTAGCCATCGGATTAATGCTTTCGATCTCAAGGAAAACTCCCCAAGCTCATCAGTCGCTGAAAAGTGGCGAATGGAAAAAGGCGAAGCTGAAAGGCAACGAGCTGTCCTATAAAACCTTGGGGATTTTAGGTTGCGGAAGAATCGGGCAAAGACTGGCTGCAATCGCGCATCGCGGCTTTGAAATGGAAGTCATCGGCTTCGACATCAAGCCATGCGTAGAGTCAGGTATAAAATTCATTACGAAAGAAGAGGTTTTGGCAAAAGCCGATTATTTAAGTGTTCACACTCCAGGCGGGAAGGAAGCGGTTATCGGCGAAAGGGAACTCGGCATGATGAAGCCAACAGCCTATCTAATTAACACGTCGAGAGGCAACAACATCAACGAACAAGCGTTATACAAAGCCTTGAAGGAAGGAAAAATTGCTGGAGCCGCGCTCGATGTTTTCGTTGATGAACCCAAAGCTGAAGGCGCCGAATTCAAAACCAACCTCAAAGAGCTTGATAACGTAGTTCTAAGCAGCCATCTAGGAGCTTCGACTGTTGAAGCTCAAAAGGAAACGTCAACCGAAATAGCCAGGGTAGTTTCAGGATTCTTGCTGGGCGGCGACTTCTTGAACGCGGTTAACGCTGGAGAGAGCATCGAGCTTGAGGAAAAACCCGTCTACACGCTATTTATTCATCACCATGACGTTCCAGGGGTTTTCGCTAACATCGACAAGGTTTTGGCTGACAACGACATAAACATAAGAGCCAATTACTCGAGGCAAATAGGAAGTAGCGGCTACGCAATATCAGTGTATGTGCTCCACCAAAAAGTCAGCCCCGAAATCATAAAGGAGTTAAAAGCTATCCCCAACATCTGCAACGTAAAAGCTTAAGTGCAATTTCATCAAACAGGAATATTAATTGGTTTTCTTCTTAAGTTAGCCATGCGGCTGGGAGTTTTGTTTTCAGGTGGCAAAGATTCTACGCTTGCTCTTCACTACGCGGAAGAGAAGGAAAAAGTTGTTTGCCTCATCACTTTGTTATCTGAGAATAAGGAGAGTTACATGTTTCACACGCCTAACATCGACATTACAGCTCTTCAAGCCGAAGCCCTGAATCTTCCACGTATCATAAAGAGGACTCGGGGTGAAAAAGAAAAAGAACTCGCAGACCTCGAAGAAGCCATCGCACAAACAGCCAAAGAATTCCAGATTGAAGGCGTCGTGACGGGCGCGGTCGAGTCGGTCTACCAGGCGGAGCGCGTTCAACGCATTTGCAATAAGCTGGGTCTTTGGTGTTTTAACCCGCTTTGGAAACATGACCAAAAGGTCCTTTTGGAAGAACTTGTCCAAAAGCGTTTTGAAGTGGTTATCTCAGGGGTTTTCGCGTACCCTCTTGACGAGAAATGGCTTGGAAAACAAATCGACTCCAATCTTATAAGTAGGCTTTTGGACCTTCAACAAAAATACTCGATTAGCCCATCTGGGGAAGGCGGCGAAATTGAGACCACCGTTTTGGATGCACCACTGTTCAAAAAGAAAATCGAAATCCTCGATTACACCTCTGCAGCAAGGGGAAACTCCGGAGTATTTAACATTAACAGGGCGCGGCTGGTCGAAAAATGATCCTAATTGTTGACATGAATTGCAAGAAGGATTCATTGGGATATTTCGAGTTCGTGTTACCCATAATTGAAGTTGCCAAACTCTTAGACAAGTGGGTTGTCAAGCATTATCTTGACTTGACTAGCGAGGATCTTAGCGCGTGCGAGGTCATCATTCTTTCAGGAACCCCACTCAAGGATACGGCTACGTTAAGTCAGCCAGACAAATTTCAATGGCTCAAGGAAACGGAGAAGCCGACGCTGGGCATCTGCGCGGGCATGCAAACAATCGGAGTGGTTTACGGCATGGGTTTGAGGCGATGCTTGGAAATTGGGATGACCACTGTGAGCACAGTAAAGGAAAACCCGCTTTTTTCAGGCGACTTTAAGGCTTTTTCGCTTCACAGCATCTGCTTGGAACCCAAAGCGGATTTTGAGGTTTGGGCAAAATCGCCACTGTGCATTCAATTGATAAAGCACAAAAGCAAAAGCATCTACGGAATCCTGTTCCACCCTGAAGTTAGAAACCAAGAAATCCTAAGAAAATTCGTTCGAACACCAAAATGAAAATTAATAAGTTGATTTTTCTAACCATTTTTGCCCCCGGATATCGATTCATCGAATAGGCGTACACTTGCAGGCAAGCAACTCTTAATTTGTTTTTGCGCTCGCATGATCCTAAGTACATAGATTTTAAGGCAACAGAAACTTAATTACGAAGCAACCCTCATTAAAATTGTAACTGGTTTTGTCTGTTTAACGAAGTGACTCTGACATGGTAAACAAGTTGCCAATTGAAAAACTCAGAAACACATGTCCCCCTGACCTTATGCAATGTGAATCAACAAAAGAACTATCACCCCTTGATGAGATCATCGGGCAAGAAAGAGCCGTTCGCGCCTTAAAATTCGGCTTAGGAATAAAAAACCACGGATTCAACATGTACGTGGCAGGTTACCCTGGGACAGGAAGGAAAACAACAGTTAAGAGCTTCGTTGAAGCCCAAGCTAAAACTCAGCCTGTCCCCCCTGATTGGTGCTACGTTAACAATTTCGGGAATCAGTACGAGCCAAAAGCCATACAGCTTTCGGCGGGAAAAGGCAAAGAATTTCGAGATGACATGAAGAATCTTATTGAAAACGTAAAAAATGCACTTCCTAAAGCTTTCGAAAGTGAAGATTACGCTGCAAGGCGGGAAGCCACCATCCGAGGCTTAGAAGAAAAGAGAAAACAGCTGATTGAAGAACTGAATGTAAAAGCTCAACGCGAAGGCTTCGTCATCCAAACTACACCCATCGGCCTGCTACTTATTCCAGTTCTAGATGGCAAACCTCTCAGCGAAGAAGAAATGTTAGCGTTGCCCCAGAAAACGAAGGATAAACTTCAAGAGAAAAGGGAAACGTTGGAAACAGAATTTAGGAACACGATGCGGCAACTCATCGATATGGAAAGACAGATTCATGATGCTTTAAAGAAGCTAAACAAGGAAGTTGCACTTTACGCCCTCGGCAACCTTGTAGAAAGACTCAGGGAGAAATATGGTGATTCCGCGGCGGTGACAGAGTATCTTAAAGATGTTGAGAATGACGTGTTAGATAGCCTTCAGCAGTTCATCCGAAGAAGCCAAGGTGGCGAGCAGCAGGAGCAGTTACCGTTCCAGATGCCCTGGATGCGTGAAGACCCTTACAAGAAATACGAGGTAAACGTTGTCATCGACAACTCGGAAACCAAAGGCGCCCCTGTGGTCATGGAGACAAACCCAAATTACCCCAACCTTCTTGGCAAAACCGAGAAGGAAGCTCAGTTCGGAGCTTTAACCACCGACTTCAGCATGATTCGTGCCGGTTCCATCCACAAAGCCAATGGTGGATACCTAATTGTCCCAGTTGAAGAGTTGTTACAAAACCCGTTCTCATACGACGGCCTCAAAAGAGACCTAAGGGACGGAAACATGACCATAGCGGAACCTGAAGAGCGCTACGGATTCCTCAGCGTCAAAACCCTCAAACCACAACCGATTCCATTAACAACCAAAGTGATCCTGATCGGAAGCCCCTACCTCTATCAAATGATGTTCGAGTTAGACCCTGACTTTAGGGAGCTCTTCAAAATCAAAGCAGAATTCGACACAGTTATGGATAGAACAGAAAGCAAAGTGATGCAGTACGCTGCTTGGGTATGCGCACTTTGCGAAAAAGAAAAACTCAAGCACCTTGACGGGACTGGCATAGGAAAACTTGTTGAGTTCAGCTCAAGAATCGTGGAGGACCAGTACAAACTGTCAACACAGTTTGCCTACGTCGCCGACGTAATCCGCGAAGCAAACTTTTACGCTACACAAGATAACTCCGACTTCATAACTGGAGGGCACATAAAGAAAGCGATTGAAGAAAAAGTTTACCGCTCAAAACTCATCCAAGAAAAAATCCAGGAAATGATAAAACGTGGATTCTTCCTTATCGACACTGTTCAAGAAAAGGTGGGGCAAGTTAACGGCCTATCAGTTATGGGTATGGGTGACTTTGCATTCGGAAACCCTTCGCGGGTGACGGCAAGCATAGGCGTGGGCAGGGAAGGAGTAATTGACATTGAAAGAGAAGCCAAGATGGGCGGACCAATACACACCAAAGGCGTTTTGATCTTAAGCGGCTACCTAAACGATAAATACATCCGAGACAAACCTTTAAGCCTCTCCGCAAGACTGGTTTTTGAGCAAAACTACGAAGGCGTCGAAGGCGACAGCGCATCAAGCACCGAACTCTACTCGATCCTCTCAGCGCTCTCTGGACGACCGATAAAGCAGAACATAGCCGTCACGGGATCAGTCAACCAGAAAGGGGAAGTCCAAGCCATCGGCGGAGTGAACGAAAAAATCGAAGGATTCTTCGAGGTTTGCAAACTTCAAGGTCTCACAGGGCAACAAGGCGTCATGATACCGGAAAGCAACGTACAGAATCTGATGCTCAAAGAAGAAGTTCTTGAAGCCGTGAAAGCAGGCAAATTCAACATTTACTCTGTAAAAACAATCGATGAAGGAATAGAGTTTCTCACAAGAACAAAAGCCGGCGAATTACAGGCAAACGGAACCTTCGAAGAAGGAACAATAAACTATCTTGTCAACAAACAACTCACCGAAATGGCTGACAAACTAAAAGAGTATCCACCCTTCGAACTAAAGAAAAAAACCGAAGACTAAACCCATCACAAGCTGTAGGAACTATAAATTCTTCCTCTTTTAGTTAAGTTTTTTATTTTGCCGACCTTAAACGAAATAATTTTCTTAGATGAAATGGTTTTTGGGTATTCTTAACTATTGCAGAATAGCAGCTTATTCTTCTTCCGCATTTGTTGATTCTGAATCAATATTGCAAGTTATCAAAGCTTATCTTGCAAACTGCACAACGAGATAATGTGAGCAATCTTGGCAATAAAGAACCATAGGCGGAAACGCAGCAACATCGCATTCCTCTTTCTTCCAGCATTAATCTTTATTTTTTACATGGGCTGGAGCCAGTACTGGATAGGCGACCAGAAAAGACCAAAACCAAAAAACCGAACAGCGCCAAAAAAAGACAATGTAACCCTTTTGCCAGCAGTTTTCGAAAAAGCACCACCAATTTTAATTTGATGATGAAACAAAAAATCACTGCGTTCCATCATTTGCAACTCCATGAAATAATATGTGGCTTCGGAACAAGCATGCCTGTTGTTGCAATTACACAACCACAATTCCATTTATACCGCGCGAGGGATTGGTTATCTTGCGAGAAATAGCCATCCAAGAGGTACACCCATGCTTGGCGGGTCGCGGTCAAACAAAGCGCGGATTGTAAAACCCTTACAAACAGGTGCTTATTCTGATTCGCGTCTCGG
>JBEKVK010000022.1:0-17939 GCA_049514075.1 Bathyarchaeia archaeon
GCGGCCGTCAGCGACTCAAATGGGTTAGGATTTGCAATTCCATCTGCCACGATCATGCGTGAACTCAGCACAATCGTGTCCACGGGCACATACAACGATCATCCTTCAATTGACGCCACAGGTGTAGACATGAGCTATCAGATTGCCCAGGCAATGCATGTGGATGTTACTTACGGTTACCTTGTTGAAAGTGTTTCAACTCAGAACGGTCTCAAAGGAGGCACAACTCAAGCGACGATTTTGGGTCAAAACCTGGTCATAGGTGGCGACATCATAATCAGCATTAACGGAACCCCAATAACCAACACCGATTCGCTTCTATCCTACCTAGAGGAAAACACGTCGCCAGGACAAACCATTAACTTCACAGTAGTGCGAGACGGGCAAACACAAACCGTTCCAGTTACAATAGGCAAATTATCTTCTTCGTAGTCTCCTCGCTTTTTCGGTCAAGTTTCCTTAACAATCAGTTAATTTTGAGACTAAGCAGTGGTTCTTCTGCGTTTGCTGTAGAGTATCAAGCCGCTAGCTAAAGCAGCAACAACTATGATTGTCCAGAGCCACCATTGCATCCACAAAGGTTGAGTTTGTTGAATAGCGGTGTTGCTGATTTGAAGGTTTTCTATTTCGGTTTTTGAGTCGTGCCCGATGTAGATGTCGGTTGGGTTGGGTATTTGTCCTGTAGGGTCTGCTGTTCCAGAGGAGACCGTCACGACTTGTTCTTTTCCGTTGATGTAAATGTGCATTCCAGTTGTAGTGCTTCGGGTGAAAACTACGTGAACCCACGTATCGTTCGGCAGCACTGCAACAGTGTCAATTTCGTTTAAGCCACTTGGAGTGACAACGTAGCCTCGGAGTGCTCCTATAGCGGGGGAACTTGCGTTTTCGGGTGTTTGGCCGTTAATGGCTAGCCCTAGCAGTCTGGTTGGTAAAGCAGCTGTGGTTCTAACGGCTTCGATAAAGATGTTGTTGTATGGTACGCCGCCTTTGATTGCTTGCACGTTTACCCATGCATCAATCGTTATATCATTTGGTGTTAGAAGGCTCAGGGAAGGCTGCACAGTTGCGAAGACGTTTCCTGTGAAGTTCAACGCCTCGCCGAATTTGCCTTGAACCAGCGCAGGCGTGTTATTGTACACGGGCGTTTCGGACCCTAAAATAGCGGGGTTACAGCCCGTTCCGTCAGGCGACACGAGACTAGATTCAACTGTACCAAGTGACCATGACGCGACAACGCTTGACTGTGCCGTCGGGGGGGCGATCGCTGTTGGCGGGTTGCCCAAGTTTGACATGCTGAACGGAGACATCAATGGATAATTGTCTTGGTTGTTGGAGTTGATTACGTATGCTGTGTTTCCAAATCCTGATCCCGATTTCGAAGCGTCAGGGTATTTTGTAAGGTAGTCGCTCCAATAGTTTCCACCTGATTTACCGCCGTTATCCCATGCCTCTATCAAGGCTGAAGAATTGTCGTATGCGTTGTGGAAGTTGTTTACGAAATTATTATGGAATATTAGGTTTGACAGTGGAGCAGTCAGTTGCGGCGTAACGAAAACGCCATACTTGTTGTTTGTAAAGTTGTTTTCCGAGATGATGTTGTTGGATCCTGCGAGAAAGACGCCACTTTCGGTGTTGGATGCAATGTTGTTCCCGAAAAGCACCGAGTAAGACGTTCCTAAACCGACCCCTCTGAAGTTGCCCACAAAATTGTTCTCAGAAATCAGGTTTGAATACCCAGCCATTTCAATGCCTGACACCGCGTTGGCTATCACGTCGTTGTCTGAGATGATATTTTTGGAGCCACCGTAAAAGCAAATGCCGTTTTTGCGGCTGTTTTCCACAGTGTTCCCAGTAATGGTTGTGTAGGCTTGGGTTGAACAGAAAATCCCCGTGTAAGTAAAGTCAACAATGTTGTCTGTTATTGTGCAGTTGTTTGCGTCAACCCAGATGCCGTATGCGGTCATCGTGGTTGTGGAGTAGTTACGGCTTTCCAAAGTGAAGCCTGTTACCTTCGCGTTGTCTGCCGATAAAATCAGAACTGCCGTCGGGGTTGAGCCGCCGCTTCCCAAAATAGTCGTGTTTGCGCTGCTTTGTCCCTCAAGCGTCAATTGCTTGTTGACTACTACGTTTTCATTGTAGACTCCGCTTTTGACGTAGACTACGTCGCCTGAGGAGGCTGCTTCGACGGCGGCGCCGATGGTTGGGTACTGATCCGGAACAATTAGTGTCTTGATTGCTTGGGTTTCATGGATGTTAGTTATCCCTGCCATGGCGATTAAAATCGCGATTAGGGCCAGACTTTTGATGAGTTCTCTCTTCATGTTCTCCGCATCCCACTTGATTTCCAACCTTAAATGGGATACGGTAAATATTACTCTCCCCAAAGAACAGACTGTTCTGCAAGAAGAACACCTTTCGCTGGATGTCTTCTCAACTTTTGCTTGAACCGCCTCTCCAAAGTTTTTTCAGCTGAAACTTAACGACGAAAGAGTCTGCGCACAACGAAAACGATGAATTGCCCGTGCACCGTTTTTACCATGTTAGAGTACACCTTCACCGGCATTTCTGCGCCACCTTTCCGAAGGTGCACCATTTCAAGGCTTGCCTCTTTCTTCTTCTCGATAATATGATTTAGCAGGCTATCTAACGAGGAAGCGTCTTTAGACGGTAGAAGGGAACGCATGTTCATGTTGAGAAATTCGTCAAGACTGTAGCCGTAAGCTTCCAGCGCGGCGCCGTTGGCATACACGAAATCGCCTTTTATGTTGGCAAGAAATATCGCTTCCTGTGCATTGTCAAGAATTGTTGCACTTAGTTTTAGTGCTTCGTCTGTTTTTTGTTGTTCCTGGATTGTTCTTGTTAACTCTTCGTTTGCCTCGGCGCATTCAGCTGTTTTTTGAGCGACCACTTGCTCAAGCCTGGTCCTGTAACCGGCAAGTTCCGCTTCGATTAATTTGCTTCTGGTGATGTCCATAGATAAAATTAAAAGTCCTTCAGGCACAGGTTCCATGTGTAGTTCAAACCAGGCTTTGCTGCAATCTGGAAACGCGAACTCGTTGTCCATTTGGTGGGAAACACGGTTTGTCATGCAGTTTCGTAGGTTGCTGAACATTTCGGTTTTTTCGATGTCGGGGTAAACCTGCATCATCGTGTAACCCAGAAGCTCCTCTTTCTTTTTTCGCACTTGCTTAGCGGCTGCCTCGTTGACGTAGACGTAGCGCCAGTCAAAATCGATGATTTGGCAACCTTCAATGACAAAATCCAGCGAAGTTTGAAGCCGATTCTCAACCTCTTTACGAACCGTGCTCTCTGTAACGTCGTTTCCTGAGCTAAGTGTGCCTACAGTCTTTCCTTTTTTGTCACTGACTAGAATATTGTGGAAATCAAACGTTCTCACTTTACCGTTGCGGGTTACAAGCGGGTACTTGTTATGCACGTGACGAAGCGAACCATTCAGCATCTCATGGAAAAATCGGCGTGCTGCTTCTCTTTCCTTTTCGGGAACAAACGTGTCAAACCAGTTTTTACCTAAGATATGTGTTTTTGAGACGCCGAGGATTTCTAATGCCTTATTGTTCATGTCGACGGTTTTTTCGTCGCTTCCGATAGCCACCATTAAGGCGTCTGCGTGGTCGAAGTACATTTGGGCTAAATTATTTTGTTTCTCCAACACTAATTCCCCCAGCCGGATTATCATTGGCAACTTCCTGTCCGGCGGCAGGCAAATACATCTCCCGATTATATTCCTTCATCATTCGACAAGCGTTGAAAGCAGGCGTTATCGTTCTGATGGCTTCTTTAACCATCTGCATCCACTTCAGCGGAATTCCTTTGCGGTCGCGTTCATAATAAAGCGGTACGATCTCTTTTTCCAGCAAGTTATATAGCGACTCGGCGTCTTTTTTGTCTTCTTCTTCAGGTGTGCCACCATCCATATCGCCTATTGCCCACCCGTTCTTGCCGTTGTACGCCTCATCCCACCACCCATCGCGGACACTAAAGTTAAGAACGCCGTTCATCGATGCCTTCATTCCGCTTGTTCCGCATGCTTCTTGTAGCCTCCTCGGGTTGTTGAGCCAGATGTCGACGCCGCGAACCAATTCGCGTGCAACGTTAAGATCGTAGTCTTCGACGAAAGCGATTCGGCCTTCAAATCCCTTGTCTAACGCTACAGTGTAAACTTGCTTGAGTAGCTGTTTGGACTGGTAGTCGGCAGGGTGGGATTTTCCTGCAAAAATAAGTTGCACGGGTCTCTCCGAGTTAGTTATGATTCGTTTGAGCCGCTCTATGTTTGACAAAATCAAGTGGGGTCTCTTGTACGCGGTGAATCGACGTACAAAAGCAATAGTTAACGCGTATGGATCCAGCAGGGAACCCATAGCAATTACTTGCTGGGTCGTCACTTGGTCTTGTGTCCAACGTTGCTGCGCCCTGTCCTGGATAGCAGTGATGAGGCCTCTCTTTAGGTTCTGGCGAATCTGCCATAATTCGTCATCAGGGATGTCACTAAGGCAACTCCAGTACTCCTGGTTATCTTGGTCTTCTTTCCATTGTGCATCAAGGTGTTTTTGGCATAAAGCAGTGATCTCGGGCGCTTGCCATGTAGGAAGGTGTACACCGTTAGTGACGGATTTGATTGGTGTTTCTTCTTCGTTTTTGCCAGGCCAAAGTCCTTTCCACATGTGCCTTGTGACCTTGCCGTGCAGCTTTGATACGGCATTTGATTGGCTTGCTAAACGGAAGGCGAATGCTGTAAGGTTGAAGGTTTCAGGACCTGCGTCGGATTGTCCCAGCTTAAGGAATGTATCACGGTCGATTCCGAGTGGTTCCCAAAGGCTACGTGCGTAACGATCCATTAACTGATAAGAAAAGACGTGGTGACCTGCTGCAACGGGGGTGTGGGTTGTGAAAACAGTTCGTTTGCGTACGTTTTGCAAGGCTTCCTCTAAGGGGACGCCGTTGGCGCGTTCTAGGCGGAGTCGTTCAAGCATCATGAATGCGGTGTGGTCTTCGTTTGCATGCCACACAACTGGTTCAATACGGAGTTCCCTTAGCGCCCGGACTCCGCCGACCCCTAAAACGATTAGCTGCCGAAGACGCTCCTCTTGGTCGGCTGTGTATAGGCGTGCTGAAAGCATCCTGTCTTGAGGCCTGTTTTCTTCTACATTAGTGTCCATCAAATACATGTTTACTCGTCCGACATGCACCTCCCATATCTTCACGTATACCACGTGGTCGCCAAGTTGAATGGGAATAAATGGACCACAACCGTAGGGCCACGCGCAGGGGTTGATTGGTGCATCATCGAAGTTTAGCTGTACGTACTCTTCTTGTTGGTCACCTTGAGGAGATATGCGCTGTCGAAAGTAGCCTTGAGGATACATGAATCCGACTGCAACCAACGGCAATCCACGGTCAGAGGATTCCTTGCAAATGTCACCAGCCAATACGCCTAGCCCGCCTGCGTAAATGGGCAAAGAATAATGAATCGCATATTCAGCTGAGAAATAAGCTATCTGCCCCCAAGGGGTGTCCATCTTTATTTTGCCGCACCATTCGTGCGCTCTCATTAATTCTTCATCGTACTTTTCCATTACAGCGTCATAAAGCTCAAGAAAAGTAGGATCTCTGCTTGCCTCCTCCAGCTTTTCGATGGACATGTCGCGCAGCTGTTTCACAGGGTTATGTCCGCTGGTTCTCCATAATGCGTAGTCAAGCGAACGGAAAATTTGTCGTCCTTCCTCATGCCAGCTCCACCAAAGGTTGTTTGCAAGCTCGAATAATCTGCCGATTCTTAAAGGCAGCTTCAGCGGTGGTCCTTCTTCAGGGTAATTTGGAATCATCCGTCAATTATCCTCAGGTTATAATGTTTTTTCGGGTTTACTGCTAAAAGGTTAGGCTTAACCCTGACTTATTATTTGAAATGCCAATTTATTAAGGTACTGCGAACCCAAAAATACTCGATCAAAAAGGGAAAGAAAGGATAAGCAAAAACGGCGATTAGATCGGTGCCAGCATCAGCAAGGTGTAGTTGGCATCAGTTGTTTGCAATTTAGCGCCGATTTTCAAAGCAACTTTGTCTGCAAGCCAAGAATATGAGTATTGCCCTGCAAACTTTAACGTGACTGGTTGCCCGTTCGGATCGGTGCCCTGCGCTTGCAGTAGAACGTCGTGTTTGCCGGTTAACACTCCGCCGTTCCCGCTTGTGAAGGTGTACGTAACCCCGTTTGCTGCCAATGTTCCGCCTGTCACATCAAAACGTTTGACAGCGCCAGTTGTCGATGTTGGCTGAAGCGTCAGGGTTAAGTCTGCCTGATAGTATTTTATAGTGTCGCTGTCGATTTTTTGGTAGATGTTCCCTTTGGCATTGAGTGTTTTTATGTTTGTAGCTGCGTTGTTTGCAACGGTTTGTGCGCTCGCATACGGCACAGTTATCACCAGCACGATTGCTATGGCTGCTAATGCGGCTATTGCGATTTTGTTTTTTCTGGTTAATTTGACCATTTCGTTTTCGCCTCCGATTTCTTCAATAGTAACTTCTTTGTTGTTGTCTTTAAAAAGCAAGCCGCACTTTTGATGTGCACCAAAAATGTACATTAAGCCTTGTTGTCGCTTAGTTTTTCCGACATCATTTCCTCTTCCATGTGCAGAAGCAAGCCGATTCGGCGTTCCCATTTATTGAGGAACCGGTACTGGGCAACCATAGCGTAGACGGCGTAACCTAAGACAACTCCCACTATTATTAGGAACACAAAATCTACCAATCCAAGCCCGAAATGTCTGATTCTTAAAATAAGCCAAACGACTACGATGAACAGGACTGCTGAGGATGCGAGCCCTATTAGGGTTCCGTTTCGAAATTTAGTCCATTCCTTTTCTAACTCAAAAAGAAAGTCATGCAGAGATTTGACTGGGTACTGCTTGTCTTCATGGTTTTCTTCGGGCATTTTCGTTTCCTCCTTCATTTATGCCGGTTTTTGTTTTTATACATGATGCACCACAAGTGAATGCCTACAAAATTGACGGAAGCGACTTACGCAAATCAACATACAATTTCCGTCCTTCATCCGTCAGAGAGCAGTTCCCGTCAACTGATTCCTTCACCAAGTTCTTCTCTTTTAGAAAAGCCAAATGCTTAAGAAAATCATCGTAGGAAAGGTTTGTCGATTTCCGCCATATCGCAGTTCTAAGCTGAGGCTTCGAATTAAAGAAAAGATACTCTAAGATTTCAAAACGAATCTGCACCGCACTCTTACGCATCCTCACCATTTCTAAAAGTGCACCATGAACAGAGAAATATCATAGGCCCCACTTATAAAAAATGAATGCATCACAAGTCATGTGTATTTGGAAAAAGTAGTTTGGGGTCTGTCAATTTTCAATCTTCATCTTTCCCTATCAGACTGGGACGGCGACATCATCCCCCATCGAATGGAACACCGTCCCAGACTAAAAGGGCTTTGGTAAAAAGGGAGAAATAAAAAATGAACCAGAAATTAGTTAAACAGTTGTTGAAAACTCTAACAAGAAACCAAAAACTTTGGTTACGAGATTTATATCAGAAAAATCCGAGATTTCTAAACGCATATATGATAATAAGATAGTTGGTATTTGTTTTTGTTAGCGCACTATTTTTCCCGAATTCTGCGTCCACCACTTACACAAAAGCATTGACTTTTAATTTAAGGAGGATTATGATTTACATAAAGGGTTTAACGTGAAAAAAACTAATCATGTAAGTGTCAAAGAGATGAATTTTGATCAATTATTTAAACAAATTTCTCCGGAAGAGATATGCGATAATGTATTTACGTTGGTGGGAAAAGTTTTTCCAGTTATTACTGCAGGCAAGGAAGATCATTATAACTCGATGGCGGCCAGTGGGGGTGGTTTGGGGCTTCTTTTTAGGAAACCTACCACTTGGTGTATTCTTCGAGCAGACCGTTATACGCTTGAAATGATTCAAAAAGAGCAAACATATACGATGTCTTACTTCCCGGATGAATATAAGGAACAAATACTTTTTTTGGGAAGTAAATCAGGAAGGGATAGTGAGAAAATGAAAGAAGTTGAATTGACCAGTGTTCAAACTCCTTCCGGAGATATGTCTTTCAAAGAAGCCAGACTAATTATTGAATGTAAATTAACGGAACTTACTACCCCCAGTCCCAATGATTTTTACACACAAGAAGCTAAAGACTCCATAAACGAAGCTTACAAAGAAGCAAACCATTATCGCAAATATGTATTTGGGGAAATCACCAATGTTTGGGTAAAGAAATAAAAATAAACCAGAATCAACAAAGAGAATGAACTGATAGGAAAAATCATAATCCGAGGGCTTAAAAATCCTTAAACAAATGCTTATTTTCGCCCGCTAAACACCTCAATTCCACTTTGTTGAAAATGGGTGAGTTCATTCTTGTATTATCTCGTAAGAGGTTGTGATCTCTGCTGTTTTCTTGAGCATTGCTCCGACCGAACAGTATTTGTCGAACGAAAGTTGGATCGCTCTCTCCACAGCGTCTTTACTGATGTTTTTTCCTTTAACGATGTATTTTATGTGGATTTTGGTGAAAACTTCTGGTGGCTCATCAGTTCTTTCAGCTTCGGTTTCAACGCTATAGCCTGTGACGTTTTGTCTTTTCTTTTTCAAAATGGTGACGACATCAAAACTTGTGCATCCCGCCAAACTCGCTAAGACTGTTTCCATAGGTGTCGGCGCTGAGTCTTCTCCGCCGTACTTTGCAGGCGCATCGAAGTTCACTGAAAGCCCTTTTTCGTTTTTTGCTTCAAAACGAAGCTTTCCTTTCCAGTTTAAAACTATCCTCTTTTTATTCGCCGACATACTCTCTACTTTGAATTTGAAGCTAAAAAGCTTTTTTCAGTCGACTGAATTAGTTTCGCTTTGAATTTGGAAAATCTCCGGCTTTTTCCTCAAATCTAACATTATAGAAATTTATAGTTCTTCGTTGTATTTGTCTCCCGTTAGTGGTAAAAAATACATGAAAAGGATACTGTCTTTACTGGTGGTACCGTTCCTTATTGTCTCCCTCACCTTCGCTGTCTTCTATTTCATGGTCCCAGTTTCGACTCCTTGGCTCCATCAGACCTTTAGTCAAGTTGCCATCTCTTTTGCAGCTCTGGCCATTCTGTCCTTTCTCGTGTTCGTCGACGTACCTACGCCGAGGAGGTTTTGTCAAAAGTTCGCAGTACCCACTGTAATCAGGGGTATCGCCTTACTCGGTTCCATAGTAGGCACAATCCTGTTTGCAATTTTTGGGTATATAACAGCCACTTCCCACAACAATTCTGCATCTCGTGAAGCTCTCGTCGCATTCTACTCTAAATTTCCCGAAGGAAATTATCTCTTCGGCGTCTTCGGATTGGCATTCTTTGCTTTTGCTTCTATCTGTCTCATGACTTACTTCCTCGACAGAGGAATATCGAATGCGTTCAAGGATACGCTGCGATTCTTCATTTTCCCTGCACTCATGATCTTTGAACTCTGGTTATTGTTGGTCGATACCCAAGAGATGCCTCTTCGTGTCACAATGTTCTTGGCTAGCACTCCTCTCTCAGGGATATTGACAAACTGGTTTGTTTTTGTCGTCTCATCAGGCCTCTTCATTATCGAGATCCTGCGTAAGAGACTGCAGTTTTGAAGAGGCTTTGGATGCGCGAAAGATTTGTGAACTTAATTGTTTCAAATAACTCCAAGTAGTCCAGCCTTAAGGCTGGGACGGCGACATCATCCCACTACACAAAAACACTTTCACGTATGATTATTTTTTAACGTAATGTTATGACTACTAAATAATGCCACTAACAAACACGACTAAAGCAAGAGATCAAAAGGTTAGAACAAAAAAGAAAAAGGAGATTTTTTGTTTTTAAACTGGTGTCGGTTGTGTTGGGGGCTCAACGTAGGTTACTGGTTGCTGTTCCATTTGCGGTTTAATCTGGAAGAATGCGATAGCCATTAGCAGCACGCCAATCCACAGCAAGAGAAGGCCTATGATAATTATCGTTAATGCTGCACCTATTATTAGCAGAAGAGATGCGGTTGAGAATAAGCCTACACTTGATTTGGTTGAAAGAGTTTTCAGTGATTTTCTTGCGAAGATAGCCCAAATGATTATGAAGATCCACAGGATCAAAAACACTGCCACGAGGCCTTCCAGCAGCGGAACAACATCGCTGAAGTGCAGGTTCGTCGTTTGTGGAGTCATGCCTGAAAGTGATTGAATTGAAGAGAGTTTTCCGTTCCAAGTTGGATAGATTTTCTGGAGAAGACTTGTTAGATTGCTTAGGACTACCGCAAAGGCAACTACTGCCGCTATGACTGCGCCAACTATGCCCGCGATAAATCCATATAGAGAATTGTTGAATATTCCTTTATCATTGTAAATGTTTGCTAAGCCGTGCAGCGAAATCAGAATAAGTATAATGCCTACAATTCCAAGAACGCCAAAGGTTATTGAACTTACATACGGTAGCACACCGATAAGGAGCAGAATTGAACCAACACCGCCCAAAGTTTTGCTTGATTCTATAGTCACGGTTTTTCCCTCTTGTTTTGTGCATCTTTTTAAGAATAAAAGCTTTTCCATGCCTATTCGGTGACGAAAGAAAAATCCGCCTAATCCATGGAGAAAAGCAAATTAAACGAGAATCCGCGCTTCAAAAAAATCAGCAAAAATAATTCCCGTTCTTCTTTCTCATCCTAACAGACAACAATGCAGCCGCCAACGTGACTAACACAAGAATGACCGCCAGCGCTGGGACGGAAAGTTCAGGGACACTTGCTGTGCGGGTCGGAGAACTTGAAGGCGAATGCGTGGGCGTACTTGAAGACGTTGGAGGTGTTGGCGTTGAGGATGATGGCGACGTGCTTGTGCTTGAGGAAGTTTGAACGACGCCGTTCGTCACGGTTGCACTTATAGGTTGAGAAGTCTCGCCTGAGCCTGGCGCCGCGTAACTAGCCAACTGGGGGCTATTTGAGGTTGAAGATTTAAGCGTCAAAGAGGATTGTCCTGTGCTTTTTACTGTGAAGGTCAGGGTTGCTACGGTTCCGCTTCCACTGAATGGTCCCGCTGGGTTCTCTGAAGTTGCAACAACATTATACTCACCTGTGGATTGATCTGCTGACTCCTGAACAAACAGCACTTGAGGATTCAGAACGCCGTTGGACTCGCCGACAAAAGTTTTGTTGTTGTCAAGTTTCAGCATGGATGTGTCCCACGTAAGCGCAATATCTAAACCATATAGGTTCTGCACATTGCTTATCTCAATGTTAACGGAAAAAGTTTGACCGACCGAAACTGTGTTAGTTTGAGGTGTAACGCTTATCGTCGTGGTTTGAGCCTTCGCCATTTGGATCGGCAAAACAGCAAATAATGAAGCGATAAAGAATAACATGACTATGCTTGTTTTCAAGTGGTTAACTCGCATTATTTTTCGCCTTTGGTTGTTCTATGATATTCACTATTTTATCCCTTCCCTTTTTAACCCTTCTTACCTTCCCATCCCGTTCAAGAGCACTAAGCAGTTGGCTTGTTTTGGCTTTAGAAAATCTGCATTGTTCAGTGATAGCCGTCTGATAAACGCCACCTGCGTTCGATCGAAGGAAACGCAAAACCTTGTCTTCTTCAGATTCAGGCAAAGTCATTGTAGGTAATGCAGCTGTAGGCTTGATTTTTTGTCGTCGATTTGCCAAAAAGAACCAGGCTGCTACAACACCGCCAACGACGATCGCGACTGCTGAAACAGATAAGACCAGGTATGGGGACGATTGCACGGAACTGGTCTTTGTTGTTTCTTGACCTTGAAGTATGATTTGCGGCGTTTCAGTTACAAAGAACTGTGTTCCTAGCCAGGTTAAGGTTTGCGTAGCGGTGTCTTTTTGGTCTGGCTTGGGCACAACTGACTGCAACGTATAGTTTGCTGGGTAGTTGATTTGCAATTCTCCGTCCCCGTATAGGTGATTGAAGAAACCTGGGACGCCAAAAATGTCTCCGGCAATGAGTTGTCTTTGGTTTGTTTCGCTGAAGTTTAACCAAACAAAAGTGTAACTGGTGGTTTTTGAGTTGTTTGTTAAGCTGGAGGTGCTTATTTGAAGGGAGGTGCTATCTACACTCATCTGGCGGTTTGTTTGGTTTGCTGCTGCGTTGATGAGCGCGGTTACTTTTTCCTCGAAACCTCCCCATGTGTCAACGGTGCCATTTAATCCTGACACTTGGGTTATCATCCAAGTGGCGGAGTTATCGCTGTTAAGCTGGATTTTATATTGGGTGTAGGTTTGAGCTTGTGCTCTACCAGAGAACGCCACTATCAGGATAAGTGCTATGGTTAGGAGGAGGGCTGTTGAAGTCCGAGGCTTCATTTGAACCTGTATAGCGATTGTTGTCATTTATTATTTAAGGGTTGCAGACTGGTGCTTAGTTTTCTGAATTCTGATTTTTGCTCTCGCGCAAAATGTAAAACTGGTTTTGCTATCTGAAATCGCACTATAGGGCTTATTGATGCGATTAAGACTTGTATTCAGCTACGGAAAACAGCAAGGGGTTAAAAACATTTTAGAAACCTAAATAAACGTTTGTGAACGAAAATGAACGGTTACATCGTCGCTATAGTCGAAAGCGCTTCAGAAACGCTTTTATTTCCCTCTTGATAAGAGCTAAATTGCACAAAAGGCGAAAGAAAATGAAAACAAAATTCGGAATAATATTGATCGCAATCCTCGCTGTTAGTTCACTATGCTTTCTCGCAGGCGCTTACGCGACCCCATTCATGAGCTATAGCACAGTTCCCAACGTCTCAAGCACAGCCCCAAACGCAGTCAGCATTCAACGAAACTCCGTAAGAATGTACGGCTCTTTCCAAGAATGGCTCACTACTCCAACACCCACCCCCGTCATGGGTTCCATTGAAGTCCTAAGCCGAACACAGGTCGGACCCAAAAACACAATCCAAGGATATGCAGCCTCCGCCATATGGACAACCAACACAACACGACCAATCGCAGCTGTTAGAACACGTGAGAACTTCACATACAGCTTCTACACCGCTAGACTGGTAAACGGCAACTTTTCAGCTTTAGACTATAACGGCAACGCCTTCTACCTGAACGGCACATGGAACGTTTGGAGCATCACCGAGAACTTCACAATCATTACCGACAGCGCTGGGCATATACTCTCAATTGACAGCAACCAAAAGGCAGTGCCACTGGCCATAAAGGCCTATGGAAACTTTACAGTTCCCTCTGGTTGGAGTACTTTCACTCTTGACATAACGGGCATAGCACCACTAACAGGGAAAGTCGTAGCAGAAGTAACTATTTCAGCAGTCTTTAACCCATTCATGTTAGGCACCGATAGCAGCTCAACCACAGTAACGAAATCCGACCTCAACAGCATCGTAAACGCCTATGGCTCAGTGCCAGGCTACGGTAACTACAACATCAACATGGACTATTGCCTACACTACAAAATCGACATCTGCGACCTCGCAACTGCAGCAGCAAACCTGAACACAAACTAAACAACAAAACCCACTTTCTTTTCTTTATTTCAAATCTATTTCTGAACATTTCTTGTTAACTATGCTGAAGCTCAATCAAGCGGCATACTGGTTTCTTCGGGCATTTGCAGTTAAGTTAAAATTGACTTAGTAACCTATTTCAACAGGACGGCGCCAAAACTATGGCTGAAACTGAAAAAACAACGGCGAAGACAGATGAAAAGAAAACTGTAAAGCTGCCCTGCGGCTGCGTCTATCAAGATGAAGGTTGGATGCTTACTCGGATAAACGAATGCGAATACCATCAGCGTAGACGAACAGCTAAGCGCCCGAGTCGTCCTAAGGCGGAATGCGTAAGACCCTAAACTGGCACTGTAGTTCATTAGCTAATGGTTGAATTGGAGTTTTTTCCCGTAAGAGATTTAACAGTCAAAACGGATGTTTCAAGGCACATTGACAACTAAAGAATCAGTCCCCAAGCAAAAATCTACGCGTTCTAGAGGGATACTAAGGATCGCTCTTGAAGTGATCTTTATGGTGGCGATTTTAGCCGCCCTGTTTTGGTATGTCGGTGTAGGTTCTCTGTACAATGCTCTTCTTCACATTAAAGTCGAGTATCTTCTTCTTGCTTTTCTGATGTATTTTGGAATCAACCTTCTTTTCACCGTCCGGCTGAGACGAGTCCTAAGCAAAAACGGTGTAAAAACATCCTTTGGTAAGACATTACTCGCCCAATATGGCGGCATGCTTACAAGCGATGTCACACCTGGACGTTCAGGTTACATCCTTACACCAGTTTATCTGCTTGACCAAAAAGTTCCAACATCAAAGAGTCTATCGAGCGTGCTAGGCATCCAAACATTTGAATTTCTAATTAAAGTAATCGGCGGAGTAGGCGCCGTAATTTACCTAGTAAAGGTTGTTCCATCAAGCGTATGGAACCAGTTATTCCCCACGGAGATCCTTGGAGTGAACGTTGCATTGCTAATCGCGGCGCTCGGCATCGCTTTAATGATGACTGGCGCAATCATTCTTGCACTCTTCACCTGGTCTAAAAGAGCTATTTCAATATTTGACCGAATCGCAAACTCCCGAATTCTGAAAAGATTCACAGGCGGCTTAATGGGAAAGCTTGATGAATACAAACAAAGCTCTTCTAGCACGAGTAAAGCAATCCCGGAAATAGTAGGTTTAACCGTTGCATGCTGGATTATAAAGGGGTTTGAATGGTACTTTTTAGGCTACGCATTAGGAATTACGCAGATACCATGGATCGCTTATTTCCTAATTCACCCGTTGGTGACTGCTCTAGCATTTGTTCCTATTACTCCAGCTGGAATTGGCGTACAAGAATTCGGAATTATCGGGATTTTCGGACTGATACTTAATGTTCCCGCTCATCCTGAACTGATACCGACAATCGCCGCTTTCGCTTTACTAGCGCGTGGCTTGCTCATATTCGAAGACCTAGCGGGTGTACCCCAAATCGTAAGATCAACAAGCCTCATCTTTTCCCGCAAAAAACCTGGTGAACAACTGGAGCCAAAACCTGGAACCCCGCCATTAACCCCAGTTTAAGTAAAGATTTCACGCTGAATTCTTATTAGTTTGTTATCTGCAAGGAGGAGTGTTGTTGTGACTGCCGAATTTCCGATAAGGCCTATGTCCCCAAGTGATACAGGCAGACTTAGAGAAATAGCGGCTTTGTCTTTTTCAAGACTCATGGCTTTCTTTGCTATCCACAGCTTACTTTCAAACGAGGGGCATGTGCTCGTAAGCGAGACACAGGGAACAGTTGTTGGGTTTGCTAAACTCATCGAATTCAACATAGCCAGCAAAAAGTTCGGCTGCATCCTCTGGATTGCAACTCACCCAGATTTCCGCCGAAAAGGCGTTGCACACGCACTAACAATTGAAGGCATCAAACATCTCAAACGTAACGGCGCAGCAGCCGTGTTTGCTTCCACGCAAAGACGAAACGCTGCTGCCTTGGTTGTCCTGAGCCAAAACGGTTTTCGAAGGATTGGGTTTTTGGAGCTTCAGCGGCTTTTTGCTTGGCGTGTCCTTCAGTTCTACAGTGATATTTGGCTTGCTCCCGGCGAAGTCGTTCTAATCCATTGTTGACAGCCCTTTTTTGTGTTGATTTTCGGTCATAAATAATTCTCCTGCTATTCTTGGCCCTTCTGATCTATCTCTCGGTTACTGGATTCCTCGTCCCCCTGTACCGCCAAACTGTACCGCCAAAGTGTACCGACATTGACCCGACCGGTCGGCTTGTACACACAAGAAGATAGACCCCCCTCCCCAAACTTACACGTTCTTTGCGTTTCTTGAACGGTCTGCTAAATAGTTTTTACTATGTTGCAATGACATCCAAAATCAAATTTCTATAGCGGTTTTTTCTTAGGTCACCAGTTACAAAAAACTTAATCTGTTGAAATCGCAAGGATTTTCTTATGTCAACAAAATTTATATCTTATCGAACGGTAAAGCTGGCGGTGAAGTTTTGTGGCGTTAATGAAAGCAATACAAGTTAGTGCACCTGGCGGAGATTTCAAGCTGGTGCAAAAAGAGATTCCTGAGCCAAAAGAACATGAAGTTCTTCTCAAAGTCCAAGCGTGCGGCGTTTGCCATGGCGACGCAATAGTTAAAGAAGGATATTTCCCAGGGCTTTCGTATCCTAGGACACCCGGTCACGAAGTCGTCGGCACAATTGCAAAGTTGGGTTCTGAATCGCATTATTGGCACGTAGGTCAACGTGTCGGTGTCGGCTGGCGCGGCGGGCACTGTATGCATTGCAGGTCATGTTTGAAAGGGGATTTTTGGGCGTGTGAGAGCCCCTTAGCAACGGGGATCTCGTCTGACGGCGGCTACGCTGAATATATGGTCGCCCGAATGGAGGTTCTAACGGCGATTCCTGAAGAGTTGAGTTCTGTAGAGGCTGCGCCGCTGCTTTGCGCAGGCGCAACAACACTTGGCGCATTAAAAAGTAGCCAGGCGAAAGGCGGCGATTTAGTTGCAATTCAAGGTTTAGGCGGTTTGGGACATTTGGCACTGCAGTTTGCCGTAAAGCTTGGGTTGAAGGTTGCTGTGGTTTCCCGCGGATCAGACAAGGAGGAGTTGGCACGTAAGTTGGGTGCCCAAATCTACCTTGACTCTAGCACAAAGAATGCCGCTGAAGAATTAATGAAAATGGGCGGCGCACGAGCAATCTTCTGCACCGCACCGAACAGCAAAGCTATCTCAGAGCTTGTTAATGGTCTTGCGCGAAACGGGCAATTAATAATTATCACATTCGTTAATGAGCCAATGCAGATTTCGCCTGTCCAGTTGATGCGCGCCGTGCGCTCCGTAAGCGGCTGGGTTGGAGGAAACGCAGCTGACACATTGAACTTCAGCGTCATCACGCATGTTGTTCCGATGGTCGAGGTGTTTCCGCTTGAGCAGGCAGCAGTGGCTTTTGACCGCATGATGACTGCAAAGGTTCGTTTCCGAGCAGTGTTAAAAGTAAGCGAGGCTTAGACATGAGCGAAACACTCAAGATTATTCAAGAAAGACAATCTGCCCGTGTGCCTTTTGACAAAAACCGTTCCGTATCTAAGGAGGACTTGCAAAAGATCCTTGAGGCAGCAAAATGGACACCTACAGCCCATAACATGCAGAACTTCGAAATAGTAGTTGTAGACGACGAATCCGTTTTGAACCAGATCGGAAACATAAAATCACGAATTTCAGAAGAGTTCCTTCGCGAAAACTACGAGCAACTTTCATTTTCAAAAGAAGAGCTAATGCAGAAGAAAACTGGGATTTTAGGTGCGATGTTTCCGCCGGAATGGATTGACCCTGCGAAAATATCTGACGCCGTAAAAAAAGCCACACCTATGCCGATTTCCCAATCAATTAGGGGAAGCCCAACACTCCTATTCGTGATTTATGACTCTAGAAAAAGAGCACCTGCCTCGCATGGTGACGTATTAGGCTTCATTAGTCTTGGCTGCCTCATGGAAAACATGTGGTTGATCGCCCAATCTTTAGGAATTGGACTTCAGATTCTCAGCGCCTTCTCCGCTCCGCCCGTTGAAACAGAAATAAAGAAGCTCTTGGCAGTGCCGGATTACATGAAAATCGCTTACACATGCCGCTTAGGCTACCCGACTGGTGCAAGCAAATACCTTAGGGTCCGACGAGACGTAGAAGACTTCACCCATCACAACAAATTCGGAAGCAAAGGACTTTAACCCAGTCTTCTCCATTTTTGCCATGGTTTTTCTACTGCTTTAATATAGGTTTGCGGAATCAGAGCGCTTAGATCGTCAGGCGATTGTGAACATTGGCATTGTATTGACAAAATGTATTAACAAAATGTATATACATTTGACCGACCGGTCGGCTTGTACACACAAGAAGATGGACCC
>JBEKVK010000023.1:0-36665 GCA_049514075.1 Bathyarchaeia archaeon
TGTATCAACAAAATGTATTGACAAAATGTATTGACATTGACCTGACCGGTCGGTTTGTACACACAAGAGAGAACCTACCATCCCGGTCGGAAGCCTTTCTGATTTGATCTGCGAATTGAAATTTCATTTTTATCAAATTCTTCGCATATTGTAGACCGATTTCCAGCGATCTGAACAAGAAGTTTTCAAAGGCAGAAGTCGCTGTGTAACCGTTTTTTGACGCTAACTCTTCGAAGCTTTCATAAAATTGAGGACTGGACCAGAACCCATTACGCATCTTAGGCCTAGGCTCGCCCGCTTGTACCGCCAAACTGTACCGCCAAACTGTACCGACATTGACCCGACCGGTCGGCTTGTACACACAAGAGAGAACCTACCTCCCTTGTCGGGGAGACCTTACTGATTTGATCGTAGGCAAGTTTTGCGAGGCTACTTTTTGCGGTAATTCTTTATCGGCGTCAGTGGGATGGTGTAGGTTTCCATGACTCCTTCTACTAAACGGATTCTGTCTCCAACGAAGTGCAGGGCGTTTTCGTTTGTGTCCGCTTGGAAAAGAACAGCGTAGTCCCATCGTCCGAACACTTGGTAAGCTTCCTCAAGAGTTACACCTTCAATTGGGTTTTCGCTGAACTCCATCAGCGGCTCATACAGTTTAGCAGCCATGTTTGGGCTGATTCTAATCATGGCCAAGTACTTCTGCGTTTTTCCCACATAAGTCACCTACCAGCAAACTGTTATGGGACGTTAAAAAATATTATCCTTCGCTAATCCCGCAATTGCTGCAGTTGGATTTGCTGAGCATCTTTTAGGTTTTTGTTTTCTTCAAAGCCTGAATCTTAGCAGTAACTTTTATTTGCTTAATCTTTAATGTGAAGGGTGTAAAACTGGGTAATTTGGAACTGTGCCTCGATAGCTCAGCCCAGTAGAGCGGCTGCCTTGTAAGCAGCAGGCCGCGGGAGCAAGGCCCGCTCGAGGCTCCACCCAACCTATCTAACTTAGAACACTATTTTTTGAACAAAAAAAGCCGATGAAGATTCTACTCGGGGAGATCTTCGGTTTCTTCTTCGCCGCCTTTGCCCGTGGGCATTTTGCCTGTAAGTTTGTATTTGCGCGCTTGGGTTGATATGATTTCGTGTTCGAAGAGTTTCTTCAGTGAGCGAAAGATTTTCTTCGAGGTTTCGCCCGTTTTATCTGTCAGTTCCTGCAGGGTCAATTCTTTGCCTTCAGTTTTTAGTGTGGCTACGATTTTTTCATCTGTTTTATTGAGTTTAACCATGTCCGTTTTCCTCTTGAGTTTTGCGTCTTTGTTATTGCTTGTTTGGCTTTTCAATTTTACGGTTAACCCGCGGACGGATGAAGATGATTCAGTAGCGGTGGACCGCTGCGGTTCGACGTCTAGACTCCGCATGGCGCTTCAAGCCCTACGCTCTTACCCGCACCCCCTTGAGCGCGTAGCGTCCAAACTTAGGTTGCTCTCTCCCGAGCCTAGCCGGGTTCGCCTGGTAGACAATGAAGCAGCTCCCCTACGGAAACTGCCCACAGACCGCCAGCCCCAAAGGACGGATAGTCAATGTTTCGAACATGAAGATCCAGGCGGCCTTTTACGCCTCATCCGCAGGTGTCAGCCCGTCGTATAGAGGGTTTACGGTTTCAATGGACCCCTACCCCACCGCCTAAGATCCACCGCCGAATGTGTAAAGGCACACATCAATCTTTAAAACTTTCGCAGTAAGCGACTGCTTTGACAGGTATCTTTTGGTTCGATTTCTGTTTGTGTTTTGCGTTGCTTTCTTTCAACAGAGCTACCCCGCAGCCAAGGTTCCGTCTTCACTTACCTCTCCCCTATCGTGGAAGTTCGTTTGAGCAGTTGGTTTTTAAGCATTTTAGCTCAATCAGATTTTCGTAAGTGTGACGTATACTTGAGATGTACTTTGAGTGGATTTGAGTTTTTATGGTTGAAATAAAATCGCCTATTCGGCTTAAAGACCTTGAAGGTAAAGCGGGTATAGGATTCAAAGCTTTGCTCGGCCTTGAAGGTTCAAAGAAGGAACTTTACGACAACGACAAGATGATAATAATTAACTTACAGAAGGGTGAGTGCATTGCTTTTATGGATAGTGAAAACAAGGTTTGGGAGTTGTCAAGAAACTCAAAAGGACGCTATTCATTACGAAAACTGAAGAAATAACAAAGCCCCTGATTTTATCAGACCTTTAATGGATCCGGCAAGCGTTAGGCGAACGGAGTTACTTTGTTCTGAAATGAAAATCTAACCCAACATCTAAAACCCCAAGTTGCGGTTCGTCTTACCACCTAAGTATTAATTTGAAAATACCTAGTGCGATTCCCATGGACGCAACAGCGCTAAGCGCTGTTCCTCCGATCAATGTAGGATAAAACTTGTTTGATCGAACTCCTATCAGGCGGCTGATAACTGCCACCTGTATGGGCGAAAGCGCAAACACCCCGATGATTATGCCAATCAGGCAATATTTGTTAATGAGTCTTTGACCTCTGGCCGTTCTTTTATCAAGCCAACTTCTCAGCCCTTTTTTCCATTCTAGTAACCTATCGATTAGAAATATGGATGCAAGAACAGTTACGATATTTATTGTAAGCGTCACTGCGAAGACAAACAGGGGGTCAAATCCAACGGCGACGCCGTATAGCATGCCTCCTCCGCTTTCAAACACGATGGATATGAGAATATAGAGGTAAATCTGGTACATCGATACGCATCCTTCATGAATTATTTTGATGGCTAAATAGCTTTTGTGGAAAATGGATCTAAAAGCCTCAAAACCAGAGCCGGACGAACTACCTCCGATTTCAGGAACAAAATCCGTAAGAACTCGCCATCTTGCAGTAAATTAGGATTCAGCCAATTCCTGGCTAATCCTGTAACAATAGATTTTAAATACAGCTAGCAACATCAAGACTAATTGGGATACTTATGTTAAAGAAATCCTTTTTTGCGTTTTTCTGATTTTTTTAAGAGGGGGTGAACCTTCTTGAGTAGAAAAGGAATAATTGGCTTCTTGCTTTTAGGTTTAGTTGTTGGATTAGCTGTAGGTTACTCAATATCCATAGCTGTCCCATTTCAAACAACTGCGCAGAAACCGACGATATCGTTGAGTTCAAATTCAGTTAAGGCAGGCGCACTATACACAGCAACACTTACCGGTTTTCCAGCTAATACAGAAATCTACGGCTGGACAGTAAATCAACAAGTATCTGTTTGTTTCACCGCAGGAACCACTGACGCAAACCGCAAACTTGTAGTATCAGCAAATGCACCTCAAACGGTTGGAACACTGCCATTAGTCGCATGCAACAAAGCAGAAACTATCTGGGCCGCCACAAGTCTAACAGTAACCTAAGCAGAAAAAAAATTTGATGTGCTTATCCCACTCTCTTTAAAAAAATTTACTCTGCAAAGATTTCACCGCGAATAAACTTTCCTAACTGCAGATAATCATTTTAGTTATATTGCTGAAGTCATGAGTAGGAAAATGCAAGTTGAAAATATCTAGATCGTCCTACATTGTATTGTTCTTGCTCCTGGCTCCTTTGGTTGGAAGCGGTTTGCAGCAGACTACTATTCTGGGGCAAACTGTCGGCAGCTCAGGAATGATTAGCGGGGTTTTAGCGCATGGGATGACCGCCTCAGAGGCTCAAATGTTGGCCGCCTCTAACATTACTTGGGTCAGCTGTGACGTAACCTTCAATCCCTCTGACATCAGCAACTGGGATGCGGTTTACTCTTTGGCGCAGCAAAATCACCTATCAGTGATGGGTATTCTTGACCAGCATCTCATGAACTACAGCAACACCTTCACCTTAACTGATTGGAGCAACGCGGTAACACAGGCCGTAGATGCATTTGGCGGCGTTGTTAAGACTTGGGAAATCTGGAACGAACCCAACTATCCTAACAACACCCTAGGCTACTTCGATGGTTCCCCACAAACCTACGTCACCATGTTGCAAACAGCCTACAACGACATAAAAGCCATCGCGCCCTCTGACACAGTGATAGGTTTAGGCGGTATGCCTCTATACACAGCTGATGACCCAACCCTCAGCGACACATACGCCATGCAAGCCTACGCTTGGGCGCAGCAGGTCGTCCAATTAGGCTGCATGTCTTATTGCGACGCCATATCAGTCCACGCTTACCCATATGGACAATACTACCCACAAATAGCTGGAGCATTATTCACAAATTACGTACAACAATACAGCCAACTATGCGGGAAACCCATTTGGGTAACCGAGGTCGGCCAAGAATCCCTCAGCACAACATGGCAAGCTTCACAAACCCAGCAATCCACCTTCTTAGCACAAAGCTATTCCCTGTTTCAAAGTCTGAACGTTAAAGCTTACTTCTGGTATGAACTAAGCGACAATTACACATCCATCCCAAACTCCAACTTCGGACTCTTCGACAACAACGGCAACCCAAAACAGGCGTTCTCCACCTATGTGAGCGTTGTAAATGGCGAATCACCCCAAACAACTCCAGTGGAGACACCCACAGCTTCAACCACATTAAGCCCGACCACTAACCCTACGCCTTCGCTATCTCCAAGTCCAACCCAAGAAGCAACCTCCACACCGACGGCTTCCGAAACTGCAACGGCAACAACTGTCGCCGAAGAAAACACGGTATCTGTCCTAATCACAGCTTTGGCGGTGTTGGTAGCCGCCGCAACATCTGCTTCTGTGAAGAAACAGCGGCAAAAATAGTTTTCTCACATTTCTTGGTAAGACCCGCTTGGGCAATCTTTTTATGCAGAGGTCAAGCTAGAACTTTTCAGTGGTTTTTTGGCTAACACTTCTTCAGAAGCCAGCGGCTTTTACGCAAGCAAATCCGCCTTCGCAACTCTGCTGCTTGTCGTTTTCCTAGATAACTTAGGCTTCGCCGTCGTCCTACCCTACCTGTACTTCTACGTTCTCGCACTAGGCGGTTCAGCTTTCCTTTACGGCGTGATTTTGGCTTCATACAGCCTGATGTCTTTTATTTTCACACCGATTATTGCTCGCCTCAGCGACCGCTTTGGAAGAAGAAAAATCCTCATCATCGAGTTGGCCGTTGCCAGCTTAAGCTACTTCGTATTCGGGTTGGCAAACGCCGTGTGGGTGCTGTTTCTTGGAAGAATGCTTTCGGGAACAACAGGCGCCACCGTACCCGTCGCGCAAGCTTACGTTGCCGATGTGACATCCCCCAATCGCAGGCTCAAGTATCTGGGAGTCATCAGCGCGGCGGCGGGTGTCGCATTCATTTTGGGTCCAGCAGTCGGCGGAACCCTAAGCGCCTTTTTTGGCTACGCGGTGCCGTCTTTCCTGGTTTCGGCGTTGGCTTTCTCCAACATGGTTCTGGCTTACTTCCGCTTGCTTGAACCGACAAGTTTCAACATAAAAAAGACAGTTTTGCCCTTCTCCGACTTACTGGCTGTTCTCAGGAAACGTAAAATCGCGTTGCTCTTGACGATTTACTTTTTGTTTTTCGTCGCTTTTGTTTTCCTGCAGGCGGTGCTGTCGCCGTGGCTTAAAGCCGTCTTCGGGTTTGGTGCTTTGCAGACTGGGCTGATATTCTTCTTTTTCGGAGGCGTCAGCGCGTTGGTGCAGGGGGTGTTTTTGCCAGCTCTTAACAAACGTTTCAGCCAGCTTGCATTGGTACTGCTCAGTATCGGGGTTTTGACGGGGGGGGTTGTGGCTTTGGCTGCCTTTGAGAACCTTGGTTACGTGTTGGCGGTTGCCGCTTTCATCGCCTTCGGCTTCGGAATCGAATACGTGACCCTTAACACGTTGATTTCCCTCAACACCCCCAAGGAAGCGCAGGGTGGAGCTTTAGGGGTTGCTTGGGCAATAGCCGGGCTAGCTCAAACCATTGCACCCGTCTTAGCCACCGCCGCATTCTATCTGGGTTCAAACATCGGCTTTATCGGATTAGTCTTCATCATTTCCGGAGCAATCTCAGCCGCCACAATTCCGCTGGTCCTCACCTTCAAGAAAGCTCTGTAAGAGTAGAAATGGGCTGTTCACGAGACCACGAGGCGGCTGTTATTAAAGCTGCCTTTCAGGCTTGATGGCTATTTTCCTGCAGATTTCCTATCTTTCGCAGAGAATTAGTCATTTTCCTTAACAATTGCCATCTTTCATAGTGGGGTTTTGAGTGTTCTTAGGCGATTAGTCTTAAATTCATTGGGCAGATAGCGTTCAATTCCCTGATGAGAGAACATGTCGAATTCGAAAGCAACCGATGAAAAAGCAGATTTCACAAAAGCAGCTGCAAAACTCAAGGAAGCGATGGCTTATAGAAACGCCCGCCGGTATGAGAGTGCTTTGAGAGCGATTGATGATGCTCTTTTGATTCAACCTGCATCCGATATTGCTTGGCTCACAAGAGGCGTGGTTTTAGCTGAGCTTGGCCGATGCAACGAGTCTCTGGCATGCTTCGACAAGCTGCTCGAGTTTGACCCATCTTCTGCAGTTGCCTACCGACTGAAGGGCGGAACGTTTGAGATGCAGGGTTCTTACGAGAAAGCCGCCGAATGCTTCCTACGGGCAGTCGATTTGGAACCGGCCAACGCGGATTTGAGGTTGAACTTGGCGAATTCCTACAAAAAACAGAAAAAATATGAAGACGCCCTAAAGGTTTACCGGCAAATGCTTGAACGTGAACCGCAAAACCCCAAAAACCAATATTACGTCGGTGTAGCTCTGGCGGATTTAGGCAAGTATGACGAAGCAATAGGTTTTTTCGATGAAGCCCTAAGGCGAAAACCCGACTTCGACGATGCCGCTCTTGCGAAGGGATTCGTGTTGACGAAGCTGGGCAGAAAAGATGAGGCGAAGCAATGCACCGACAAATTGTTGGAGGTTGAGAAGGAGCAGCCTGCGGATGCCAAGGGCCGCGATTACGCTTCCATGAATGATTCTTGCAGACAAGACTTCGAGGCGTCACAGCGAAAGTTCAAAGACAACTTTGCTCCGCCAAAATGATGTAGCCAAGCGTCTGCGACGGTCACTCGATTTTCGCGGTTATCCAGACGAACATGGGGCCAATAACGTTTATCGTTTTCTTGTTGGAGCGCAAGTATCTTCTTACGGCATCGTCGATTTCCATGTTGACGTCTGTTAGGCTTCGAATCGTCTTTGCCTCCACCAGAATTTCTTTTTCGCCTTTTTCGATGGCTTGCTCTATTTCGTAGGCTGCCTTGTTTGCCATGCCCATCATGTAGCTGTGCGTGGTTTTCAGGGTGCCTTCGGGGATTTTACTTGGCATAGCGCCGATTATGTTTGAATCTTTCACTACAATCGGGTTGAGAGCAGCGGGTCCGAGAAGTTTTTTGTTCTCTTCGTTTTTGACGATTTTCACCGTTAGCTTCTTACCCATGAAGTTTCCTTCAAATGCCGAAACCTTTGCTGGGGTCGGGTCGTTTGCGTGTTTGGCTGCGGTTTCGTGGATGAGGTTCGCCAAGTTTTTGCCTTCGGTCGATTTGGGGGAATCAATCAGCCTTATGGAGTTGGCTACTTCTTGAGAGCTGAACACCCTGGTCTGGTAAAGGTACGGGTAAACCACTTTTCTAATGTCGTTTTCGCCGGAGAGAATCATCAGCATTCTTTCAAGCCCAAAACCGAAGTTCCATACCGGATGGGTTATTTTGTATTTGCTCAAGGGAATGGGGCTGTAGAAGCCAGCATCTCCGATTTCCAACATTTTTTCCATGTGTGGATGCTTCACGAAAATTTCATATTCAGTTTGCGGAGCATAGTATTTGGATGTGGCGGTTTTTCTTGTGAAGCTGACTTGATCAAACCCGAGTTTCGTAAATATTTGCCTGACTACTTCGAGCCCATCTTCCACGCTGAACTCATCGGCCATTATGACGATGGAAGCTGTTTGTGAATCATAAAGGTGAGTTGCGTCAAGCTTCTGCTCTCGCCGATATTTGGGGCCAATCGAGAATAGCTGAATCGGCAAAGGTTCGCGGTTCTGGTATTCTGACAGGACGCCGAACCAGCCCGCCGTCGTGTGGCTTCGAAGGGTCATGCTCAGCGGGATAGGCTGCAGATCCTTTAGTTCCTTGAAAACCTCGTTAAGTAGCCTTGATGCCTGCTCCTCTTTTATCTTCAATTCGTTAACCATCAATTCCACGAGGTCATCCGAAGCGATTTTGCCTTTCTTGTACTTCCGAAAGATACTTTGAAGCTTGTCGAACGCCGTGAAGTTGGGAACTACTTTCTTGATTTCTTCCATTCTCTTTTCGCTGATCCCAATGTCCGGTCGGTCGAGACCTGCTAAGAAAAAAATCCGATCCAAAATCACGGGTGCTTCAGGACCATACTGTTGGTAAACTTCGCCTTTCTCAATTATTACGGGCACGATGGCCTCGGTGAAGCCGATATCTAAAAGCGTGTTTCTCACCTTGAAGATTAAGCTTACTAGATCGTTTTCTTTTCTTTTGTTTTGCAGGGTGAAGTAGCGTCCTTCCTGCTTCAACAATTTCGCTGTTTCAAGCCATGTCTTTTCGTAGTCTAATTCTGAATCTTTCTTGATTTTGTGAACATTAAATTTTACCAAACAAATATCCCCACTTTGATCCTCAAGCAAGTTAGCAGCCTTTCTCTAACCCCAAAACCTAAGAATGGAGATAATTATAAAAGCATTCCTTACAAGCTAGCTAATGGTGACTATGTGACCGCGCCTCTTGACACTTCTATTCTGAGAAATATATCTCGTGAACGGGAAGGATTCATCAACGTGGACCCGCTCCAAACAGGGGGTAAATTGTATCCTGAAGCCAAAGTAGCGTTGCAGAACTGGGGCGACGGCTACTCCGTATGCGACTTCTGCGGCGGAAGACTAGACCAAATAAAAAACCCACCCATCTATGACTTTGTCTATACCATTTTGCCCAGGTTCCTCGAAGTAGACATTGCCCGAGTTACCAACGGCGCCCGCGAAGGCATCGACACCGTCATGCATTCGATGTGCAGCCCAGGCGACACCGTCGTCATCGACAAAAACGCCCATTACACAACTTACGTTGCATTAGAAAGAAACCACCTCAACGTGCAAGAAGTCCTTAACAGCGGATACCCAGAATTCAAGATTGACCCCGAAAAGTATGTCGCGGCAATAGAAGAAGTCAAGAAAAACACAGGCAAACTCCCAACACTAACGCTCCTCACGTACCCCGACGGCGCCTACGGAAACCTGGTCGACGCAAAAAGAGTCGCCGAAATTTCCCACCAATTCGGCATCCCCTTCCTCTTAAACGCAGCCTACGGCATCGGAAGAATGCCAATTTCAGCACGGGAGCTGGGTTGTGATTTCATCGTTGGTTCTGGGCACAAAAGCATGTCCGCCTGTGGACCTATAGGCGTCTTGGGGTTAAGAAAGGAGCATGAAGAAAAAATCCTACGAAAGTCCAAATTCTTCAAAGTCAAAGAGGTGGAGCTTTTAGGCTGCACTTCAAGGGGCGCATCTTTGATCACTCTGATGGCTAGCTTCCCGTATGTGGCTGAGCGAGTCAAAAATTGGCCAGAAGAAGTCCGCAAAGCACGGTGGTTCTCAGTAGAAATAGAAAATTTGGGTCTCAAGCAGCTGGGCGAAAAACCCCATAATCACGATTTGATGTTTGTTGAGTCGCCTAAATTCTTTGAAATCTCCCAGACCCATCCTAAACGTGGCTACTTCCTGCACTCCGACCTAAAAGAAAGGGGAATAGTGGGCATCAAACCAGGACTGACAAAGAACTTCAAGATGTCAACGTTCATGCTGAACGAAGAAGACCTGAAAAAAGTCGTAGACGCATTCAAAGAAATCCAAAGCAAATACGGCGTCTAAAACAACCATATTTAGAAAAAGTAGCTTAAGTTTTTTCTTTGTGCCATCTTACGCCTTGAGCCGTATCCTCCAGCACTATGCCCATCGATTTCAGCTGTGCTCTTATAGCATCGGCTTTTTTCCAGTTCTTCGCCTTCCTCGAAACTTCCCGCTTCTGCACTAAAACGTCAATGTCAGTCGGCAAAGATTCTTCAACTTCCACTTGGCCTATGACACCTAAAACCTCGTCTAAACGCATCATCAAGCCGCCAACATCCGCAGCCTCTTGCTTACTTACTTTGTCGTCGTCGAGCAGGTTGTTTATTTCCCGCACGAAATCGAACAGAGACGCTATGGCTGTTCCGATGTCAAGGTCGTCGTCCATTGAGCCGCCGAAGCATGCCTCCAGTTTCTCGGATAAGACGGCGACTTTTCCGTTGCTGTCTGCCGTACCCTCGACTTCATGCAGCCGCCTTACAAAGTTCCGGAGCCTGCAAACAGCGCTCTTTGCTGATTCTAAAGCTTCAAACGTAAAGTTGAACTGCTGCCGATAATGAACCGACATCAGCAAGAATCGTATTGCAACTGGGTCGAATTCTTTGGCAAGTAAGTCACGGAGAGTATAGTAGTTGCCGAAGCTTTTGGACATTTTTTTGCCTTCTACAAGCAGATGTTCGTTGTGCAGCCAGTAGTTGACAAACTTCTTGCCCGTCGCTGCCTCGCTCTGCGCAATCTCGTTCTCATGATGAGGGAACATGTTGTCGACGCCGCCACAGTGAATGTCAAAGGTTTCTCCAAGATACTTCATTGACATTGCCGAGCACTCAACATGCCAGCCTGGTCTGCCTTTGCCTAACTCAGTTTCCCAGTAAACATCGCCATCTTCAGGTGTCCAAGCTTTCCACAAAGCGAAATCCTGAGCTTCTTCCTTGGCATATTCGTCTTGGCTGACTCGGGCGCCAGCTTTAAGCTCCGTCGTTTTGATGTTTGCAAGTTTGCCGTAGTCAGGGAACTTGCTGATGCAGTAATAAATTGAGCTATCTTCGCCACGGTATGCGTAGCCTTTCTCCATTAGAGTTTTGATTAGAGTGACCATTTCCGGTATGTGATCGGTGGCCCGTGGGTAAACGTCGGCTGGCAAAACGTTTAGAGTTTTGAGGTCTTCAAAGAAGGCTTTGATGTAGAAGTCTGTAAATTGTTTGAGTGGTAGATTCTGCTTTTGACTACCTTTTATGGTTTTATCATCAATGTCGGTGAGGTTCATCACGTGGGTGACCTTGAATCCCCTTTGCATAAGCCAGCGTTTGAGTAGATCTTCAAAGAGGAAGGCACGGAAGTTGCCTATGTGGGCGTAGTCGTAGACCGTGGGACCGCAGGTGTAGATTTTCACTTTACCTGCTTCCAACGTGTTGAAAGGATCTTTTTTTCGAGTTAACGTGTTAAAAAGAAGTATTTTTGGTTGTTGGGTCATTTTTGTACGTTAAAAAACATGGGGTCAAAATTATTTAAGGGTTTAGCAACATTTATAACATCGTTATACTGTTGAAATAACAACGAAAAACGGAGCCCTCAATATTTTTATGAGGGATACCCGCAATAGAAATCTATGCTGGGGTGGCCGAACGGTTCAGGCGACAGCCTGCAGAGCTGTTATATGTGGGTTCAATTCCCATCCCCAGCTCTTTCCATCCCCAGCTCTTTCCCGCTTCTTCCCGAAGAAGCGGGGGCAAGAAGGGGTTTGTTCACTGCGTTTCTGTTCTCTATGGCTTTGATTAACTCGATTAAGGTGTTTTCGCAAGCCTTTGAAACGTTGATGCCAAGACTATGCGCTCTTTTCACTATGTCTGGAGCTATGCTTATTGAAACTTTGGTCTTTCCGTCTTTATGGGCAGACATGCATACACCTACTCCTTACCTCAAACCATTACGTTCATTTTTCAAATTAGCAAGAACCCTTTGATACTCCGCGGAATTATGGTCTTTCATAGCAGTTTTTAATAGCTTCATTCGTTCGCGCAGGATAGATTGAGCTAAGAAAAGGTCTATTTTTGAGTGCACACGCTCTCTTTGAGACATTTTAGGCTTCAGAAAGTTTTCCATTTGAAAAATCAGTTCTGACAGCGCACTTAAACCATAATTCTTGATGTAAGCGTCGACAAGTTTTTCCAATGGCATTTTGCCGTAATCTGTAACTTGATTTTTTAAATTCTTGATAACTTCCATGGATAACTCGGGTGCAATTATGGAATAGCTGATGTTTTGAGGCTTTTTTTGGGTTTTTTCTACAAGTATTCCTTCCAGGGCTTTCAAATGTCGGTTGAGCCTGGGCGCTGAGTATTTTGGATTAATTTTCTCTTTGCAGAGAGTAAGAAGCGCATTGAATCTTATCGGTTGATTTACTCCTACGACAACAAAGATGGCAAGGCAATCGTCACATTCTTCAATAATGTGTGTCATTCTCAACCACTAACATTAACCAGTACGCCGACGTTAACACTTTTAAGTGGCTACAAACCAATTTAAATTTTGTGGTTACAAATGAAAACCATCACAGTTAGAATGCGAGTAGAACCCGAATTTAAGGAAACTCTTGAAAATGCGGTTAAAGACGGCAAAGCTAAGAGCATTTCAGAGTTGATGCGTAAGGCAACAAACAAGTTTTTGGAAGGATGCGCCTAACATGGCAGATCATAAAGGCATAGGCATATCAATGATTTTTTTCACCCTTCTTTTGTACGTTGTAATATTAGCGATTTTTCCACCTGGAAAAATAGGAGGCATACTAGTATTAGATTGGCCTGAATGGGCAGCTCTCATAGTTGTTGACGCTGCACTCGGGATTGCAGTAGGGCTAAAGGTTCTAGGTTCAGGCTTAACGGGCGCAAGTGAGATTTTAGCATTTTACGCAGCAACAACGGGACCGCTTTTCTTAGGCATGTCTACTGCAACTTGGCTTATGTTTTCACTATACCAGGTTCCCTTGAACGGGTTTCTCCAGGCAATCATCGGCGTGATCTACGGTTTCGGATTGTTCTTTGTAGCTGGCGAACAAGGCGGCGGAAGTGGAACTTCATGACACCCCTCTTTGTTGTCGAATTTCTCTTCTACAGCTTCTTTTTGTTTAACACCGGTTACGGTCTGAGACTCGTAGAAGAATACCTAAAAATGAAAAAGCTGAGTGAAAAACAAAATGCCAACCTACAACCTCGTCGGTAAATTAGAGTGGTCACGTACCAAACACAGTTTGAAAGTTTGGATGTTGGACCCTAATGGAAAATGGGTATTTTTGGGTCTAGTGACGCCTCGTGCTTTAGAGATGCTTTTACGCAGCAAAATTTCCCAGGCAGATATCGTTCAGTTTCAAGCGCCAACACAAGAACCCCTCGAGGTACAACCATGACCGATCTAAACATTACCTCAGATATTCCTACAACCACAGAAGTTAACAAAGTTAAGGAAGCATGGATAAAAAACATACAAAAAGAAGCTGAGTCAGACAGAAAGAACCCAGTTTACGATATTTTTCATAAAGTCTATCCTGCCTACGCTGACTTTCTAGATTATGACGAAAACGAAAAACCCTACCCGTTTAAGCCTGCAAAAGTGGCTATTTGGCTTCAGAAAAACGAGAATTTCAAAACAGACCTAACCACTGGAATTCTCTATTTTTATGATGGAAAAAGCTGGATTCCTAACGCTGAGCCCTACCTTGAATGCATGGTTTCAAAGATTTTAGATGAACAAAACAAGCGCCATTACTTCACTGATATTCTTCATGACTTGAAAGGCTTAACCTATGATAGCTTAGAGTTTAGCTTCAAAATCGCAGTTCAAAACGGCCTCTTAGATGTGGAAACTCAGACATTCACCGATTTCAACGAGAACGAGATGGCTTTCCATGAAATCAACGTAAAGTATGATCCTGCAGCTGAATGCCCTAATTTCGAGCAATTTATGAAAATGGTTGTTAATCCTGATGATTTAGCCACTATCCAAGAGTGGAGCGGATTCCTACTTTTACCTGACTATAGGTTTCATAAACTTCTTTGGGTCCATGGCGCCGGACGAAACGGAAAAGGAGTATGGCAGCGAACAATGGAAGCAATTTTAGGAGAAAGCAACATTTCAAGTTTAGGCCTAGAAGAATTCGACGGAAACCACCGTTTTGCATTAGAAAACCTCTATGGAAAGCTGTTTAATCCATGCAGCGAACCAAACACTAACAAGGTCCTCCAGACGGCTCTGCTTAAAAAAGCAACAGGCCAGGACACGATTGAGGCAGAGATCAAGGGAAAGCAGGCTAGAGTCCAATTTAGAAACTGCTCAAAAATAACAGTTTTAGCTAACAAATTTCCAAAAGTTACTGACACGACGACAGCATTCAAAGAACGACGTCTTTTCATCAAGTTCCCTAACGAATTCACCGGAAAAGATCAGATTCAAAACATAGAGCGAAATTGGCTTACTATCAATGATGAACGGTCTGGAATCCTAAACTGGATGCTTGCAGGCCTCAAAAGACTACTCGAACAAGGCTATTTTACAGAAAGTAAGACACAGCAAGAAACAGAAATCGAGTTTTTCAGAGCAAGCGACACTATAAGCGCCTTCCTAACTGAAATGGCAATTTTCGACAAGAATAGAGTAACAACAAGAAGTGAGGCTTTCACTGCCTACAAAAACTACTGTGAAGTACTAGGCTTAGACGCGGAAATTGAAAAGAAATTTACTCAAAGACTCAAAGAAACACCAAAAATAAGCGTTTGTTTCGTGCGTACTCCAAAACAAGAACGTGCCTGGAAAGGTCTAGGCTTGAAAGACATCGACGACGACGGAAAAATCACTGAAAATGCTACTCTTGCTACACTTGCTACACCAAAAGGGGGGGTTTCACCCTCCACAGATTACGGAGAATCACTAGATAGGAAAGTAGAGGAGAATAGGAGTACCCCTTCTGCTGTAGCAGCTGTAGCAGTTGTAGCAGAAAAAAGCATAACTAACGATGATTCTCAGCGGTTTTGCGGTGACTGTGGAAAGTTCCATTTGGCCAGTTGTGGTTTTCCAAATGGCGCCTTTGAGAACGTGCCTGGTGACTGGTGGGCCGGTGAATTCAAATGTTGGATTCCTAAACAAGCTGAGACTCCGAGTTTTGAGGAGAAAGAGGAATCTTAGTATGTCTGCATCTAAGAACTTAAGTTTGGAAGTTTGCGGTAAGATTTCGCTAAGTGAGAGGCATCAACTTAAGATTGTTATTTTGGACTTGGAATCTGGGATACGAGGCACTTTTTACGTTTACCTACGCGAGATAGATCAGGCCGTCAAGTGTGCGCCCTATTACGCCAAGGTGTTTAGGGTTCCTGATCCGTTTGGAAAAAATAGCTTAGTGCAAAATTGCACAAACCTATCGTCTAGTCAAAAAGTCGTTGAAAAGTCAGGGGAAAAGTCAGAAAAGCTGTTAACTTCTAGTTTGAAAGTTGCAAAAGTCAGTAAACCTTCTATCTTTTCAGGAAAACGTTTGGAAACTAGAGGTTTTGAGGTTCCAAACAAATGACTGAACCGTTTTATCACCATTACCTAGAGTTTTTTCTTAATTTCATAGTGATTATGCTCGGGGCCTTAACTACGGCGGAGTGCATCACTCTTTACTTTGTAGTTCATAGCAGCTGGTTTCTGCTTGGGTTCTCAATCGTTGCTAATTCTACGCTGTTTTATGGCGTCAACTTTTCTGTTAAATTCCAGAATTTCAAAGAGAATTTAGAACTTTATCTGCCTAAAATTACTAATTTTACAAGTAATTTAGCTAATATTGAAAATAGTGAGGTTGAAATCACTAAAATATGTCAAAAAGACGAAGAATTACCCCTTAAAGCCTGCAGACTTTACGTTAATGGTTCAACCTATGGGGACATCGAGCGAAAGTTAGGTTTAAGCCATCCTGAGCAGGCGAAAAGGCTACTGCAGCATGGAATCAAGGAACTTTTAGAAAATCAGGTGAAAAAATGAGCATACGAGACATTAAAACCTTCAAAGGAATCAAGTTTCCACCAAACGAAACGGAACTTGGAAATCTAACCGCGAAACAGCTTTTGGATAAGATCAATGCCTTCTATCAGCGGTATGATATTGAAGGTCCTTTAGGCGACGAGGCAGAAAGCTACTTTCTACAACTGATGCAAGCGTACCCGGTGTCAATGTGTGCATATAGCACGAGTGAAGCACTCAAACTAACCATAGCACTCATCTATTTTGATAGTAAACCCACTGAAGAAGAAAAGAGCAAGGCAAACGACCAATACGAAGGCTACAGCTGCGAAGATCTCGCTTTAATTTTTGATAGAAGCAAAGCAACGATTCATGCGGCCATAGAAGGTAAGGAAGATGAGGCTAAAGCCATTGTGGAAGAAGCAAGATTAAGGATTCTAATAAAGTCAGAAGCGAGAAAGCAGCTAATCGATGAGGAGAAAGCAAAAATGAAAAAAGAAATCGGAGAAACACCAAGTTGAACGAACATAGTATATACTCGCTGGAGAGGTATAGTAACTACTTTAGTAGTGTTGAGCGTTCAATTGAAGCACTCTTTTCCATACCATTACGAACTATAAGTATAGTACGCAACGTAACGAGGAAACTTTATGCAAATTAGCCCAGATTCTAACAAGCGTTCCTTAGATATGAAAGGAAATAACTTAGCAGACGGTAGGCGAACCCTGGCTAAGATAGACCGTTACCCAACACCGGAAGAAATCTATCAGACAATCATGCTTAGAAGTTGGCCTTACAAATCCGAGAACAAAGACTTCTATGTGGCACGTGACCGCGCTTTAGCAGCTCTGCTTTATCTGATTGCTATTAGAATCTCTGAAGCTAAACGACTAACCCGGCAACAGTTCAAACTTAATCCTTTCAAAGTGGAAGGAATCAAGTTATCAAAAGCAGAAAGGCATTGTCGAAACATACGAAACAGCAACGGTGAACTAGTCCCTATTCCAACAACCGATAGAAGATATGGAAAGATCATAACACGTAAAGACCTCTATCGCAAAGAAGCACGCATACCCCTACATGGCGTACGTGGGAAACTAGGCCAGCTTGTCTTAACCTGAACATACGACTGTTTCCCTTCTCAGCTAAGAGCGGCCGGATAGATCAAATAATCAAACATATCTTAGGGATTCCGCCGCATTGGGAACGCGCATATGGCGAGAATTACCTCTATGAGATATGGGATAAGGACCTGTTAGCCGTCGCGTCATATGTCCAGGTTTATCCGCGGACCCTAACGAAATATATTCATGGCACACATGCTAAATACTTGGACAGAGAAACATAGATCCTAACCTTGTGCTAATTTAGATCAGGGCTAAGCAGAACAAAAAAAGGAAGGCTAGGAAGTGCTTGGGTAGTTAGTAGCTACCCAAGATTTCTTCATAAGGTAGTAACAATGGTGTGACTACCACTTTGAAAGAAGTTGGCTTAGTTAGTAGCTACCCAAGATTTCTTCATAGATCGGTTTCAGCTTCTGTTGCTTCTTCAACGATTTTTGGGATTAAGTCGGTGTGAGTAGCTACCATTTGCGCACGCTGACTATCGCTTTTTGTCAATCCAATACTTTTCAAAGTCGCAACAGTGCGACTTTGGTCTCGGAAACTTAATGAGAAAAGACCAGGTATAATTGCTTAGAAAAGGGCTAGGCAAAAAGGGAAGGGTAAGAGTGCAGTTGGGTAGTTAGTAGCTACCCAACAACTCTATGTAGATAGGCTTCAGCTCAAACATTTTTATCAGGTCCGTATTCTGAATCAAGGCGTCAGCGTCTATGTCTGCCCTCACGGCATCTAAGACGTTGCGTTCAATGTAGTCTTTAGGCGTGTCACCGTCAGTTTTGCCAGCAAACCGCAACAGCTCCATGACTTGCTTTGGAACTTTAATCATTAGTTGCTCAAACTCTATGCCTTTCAACGCGCCCTCAGTCGTCATGTCAGCTAATATGTCGCTCTGTTCACGGACCATTTTTTCAAGTGTTGTTTTGACATCTACGTGTCTGTTTTCAGCGATCGCAGCAAGCAGCTCATACGTATCTGCAGCTACTTTGAGAGTGTAAGGTTCATTTTCCTTCAATCTTTCACCTCCCCGTCAACGTTTTTCTTTAAGATCAGTTCACTATTGACTTTGAGAAGGATAGCCTGCGCTGCCTGGGAAACCCTCGAGCGTAGATCAGTTACCAGGTTAGGATTGTAATAATGCACCATGAACACGGACCCGGTAACTCTGCCATGCAGCAGGTCTATTTCTTCAGGCCGCAACCACTTAGTAGTAAAACTCGCGTGATTCTCGCGTACGTCGCTGAAACGCTGCGGAATATGCTTACGTTCCAAAGCCTTATTCTTCAAGTGATTCTCGTTAATGATCCGCTGCTTACCAATCAAATCCAACAATTCAAGCGGAACATACGACAAAAACGCCTTCTTGCAGCTACGAATGAAAGTTTCTTTGAAACGATAATGCTCCAGAAAGGCAGTGTTGACGTTATAGTATTTCTCCGCTAAGAAATTCTCCTTTGACAGCTGCACGATCAAGTTGTAAGAGTGGATCGCTTCACTAAGACGTAGGCCAGTAACCGCAATGAAATCCATAAAAACCGAGTAGTCAGGACACGCCTCTTTCACATCGCGGATCCACTTGAAAACGTCGTCAGGTTCCCGCCGCGCGTTCAAACGGTCAATAATCAAATCATCCGCGCTCCTGGACACCCAGCTTAACCCATAATTCTTAACCAACTGCTGAAACTCTTCAGAACAACCCAAAAACTTACTCAGCAACGAAAGCGCCTTCAAAATAATCGGCACTTTAACCCTCGGCAACTGCCTAAGGCTTGAAAGATCCTTCTTGACTAAATAATCCCCATACTGCACCGCATAATTGAACAGGTTACTACCATAGCAACCCCGATACTTCTCACCTTCAACATACTGCTTGAAAGCTACCCAATCAACCTTATCCGTTTTCACTTCAAAATTCAAAGGCTCTGCAGAGCTGTTATATGTGGGTTCAATTCCCATCCCCAGCTCTTTTTCCAAAAAAAATCTTTTCAACATTACTTTGAAGGACTAAAAAAAGGGAAGGATTTTTTGTTTTGTGCTTTTAGTTAAGTGGTGTTGCTGTGGGTGCTTGTGTCGCTGCTGGTGAGCTGGCGTAGAATCCTGTGGAGGCTGTGGATCCGTAGTATGATTGTGTGCCTGCAAAGGTAGCGTATACGGTATAATTGCCAGTTATGTCAGGTGTCCAGCTGAATGAGTAGTCGCCTAAACCGTTTGTAGTTGTTGAGCCTATTGTTCGGTAGTTACCGTTGGAATCTATGACCGTGAATGTCACTGGAACCCCAGTTATATCGTGTGGCATTGGCTGTTGTTCATAAACTGCCTCCATGAACGGTGTCATGCTTGCATCGGAAACGCATGGTAAGCCATTGGGGAAATTCGCAGCAACTGCATTTTGCTGTGAGCCAGCGGAGGTATCCATTACTGAGCCTGTTATGGTTATCGGAGTTGAAGTTGTAACGCCAACATCTGGTGCGGTAATAGTGGTTTTGCTTGGTCCCATGCCGAAACCGTATATCTGATTGTCATAGTCGTTTATCGTCGTCATTATACCGTCTGAAATTGCCGGGGCACTCGTAATGTCGAAACCCAATATGCTCCACACCAGTTTCCCGTTAGTACAATTTACTGCGAGTTCACTAGATCCGCGGAATAGTGGGGGACTGTACATGTGCCCTTCTGGAACGAATAGCACTCCATCAGCGAGAGAGCCGCAGGTGAATGTCCATAGTGGCCATACTCCATAAGGAGTGTTGGACCCAGCAGGACCAGATAGTGTGTTAGTGTTTGTCTGCCATGCGATGGCTCCTGTTGCCATGTTAATGGCCCATATGTCGCCTCCGAAACCCCACAAGTAAAGTACTCCATTTGCAAGAACCGCTTGATAGCCGCCGATGCTGTCATAGGGATTAGCGTTGCCAAGGTTTGTTGTCCATAGATTCGTCCCTGTTGTCAAACTGTAACCAACAAGTGTGGACGTCTCTTCGTTAACTACGGCGTAGACTGAATCTCCAACTGCCGCAATAGATATCCTTGAGAACGGGGTTTCTGTCCTATTAGTTATCCATATTTGGGCTCCCGTGTTTGCGTTGTAGCCAGCTTCAATTTGAAAGCCAGATTGGAAGAATTGTTCTCCCGTGTAGCCTGCATCAGTCATCAGTATAACGCCGCTGTTGATTGACGAAATCGCCAAAGTTCCAGGTAAAGCCGAAGCCGATGGTAAAGCAACACCATTAAGAGATGTAGGTAGTGGCACTGTCCACATTAATCCAGCTGAGAATTGAATAGTGGATCCCAACACAGGTCTCCAAGACCAATTTTGGTAGCCTGGAGCTTGACCATTAGGGTACAGAATTGCTTGTGTCGAATTCCACATATTCAATGTTGGTGCATTTGGATTAGTAGCATTGACATAATAGCCAATCAAGTCTCCACTTTGATCTTCAACCAACGTCAGTGGTGCAAGTCCGGATGCGGCAGGCGCGTTGACAATGGTGAGTATAGGTTCTCCAGTCATGGCATCTAGCATTCCATATGTTGCTCCGGTGTTTGGGGGTATTGTAGGTTCTTGGACCCAAAGATATGATAAGCTTCCATACTGATTGGGAGACACATAATCGTAAATTTGACCGCATCTAAGTGTGGTTGTGTAAGGTACTGCGCCTGAAGTTGTTAAGCCTCCTGAGGTTTCAAGCAAGCCCTGTTGCAAAAGTGGCACCGTGTAATTAAGACCAGTATCAGTCCACAATGTTTGTCCAGTCTGTAAGTTTACTGCGGTAATGCCTGCTGGATCTTGGTTAGAGTTTGGGTACTCTGTGTAGTAGAGAATTCCACTAATGATTACTGGTGCAAATTTAGGTTCATATTGTGATGTCGAGTAGAAATTGCTAGTGTCAGATCCGCCGAATTCTCCTCCAACTAAGCCTCCGAAAGCCTCAGGCTTTGTCCAAAGGATGTGAGCGGTTGTTGGCGCTGTAGTGTAGGGATTATAATTTCCGGTGATATTGTACTCTCCTGTGTTGGCAAACGTCGACGTACCTAATCCAAGCCAGTTGCCGCTAATAGTATACCATTGGTCGTTGACTGATTCTATTGGTCGACTCCAGTAACTTGTTGGAAGCGGATTTTGGGGTATTGCTGCTACTGGAGTTTGTTGCACTACAAGGGTGTATGATAGGCTAGTGCTTGGTTCATAATAATCACCGATGAATGCCTTTGTTGCTGCAGTTGTTGTGGAAATCAGATTATTTCCCGCTAATGTCTGTCCCGGGAAGCTCATCTGGAACGTGTAGTTGCCGGCTTGACTTGGTGTATAATCTGTGTGGGTTCCTCCTGTATCATCGGCTGTAAAGGTTCCAAGTTTTGTAGTGGTTCCATCAGGCAGCTTTACTGTTACTGCCAAGCCGGTCCACCGATCGCCGTAAACGCCGCTTGCTGTTGGTGTCGGTAAACCGAGCCAGAAGCCAACGTTGACTGTTTGGCCAATTCCTGCGGGGTTAGGATTTACTTCAATGTAGGCGTATGTTGGAATCTGCCATGGTGGCGAATGTGCATTTGCGTTTGGTACTAATATCATTGAACCTGTCATAGAAAGTATAAAGAATATGCAAATTGCTATAGCTGCAATTTTGTTTTTCAACATTTTTCTTTTTTCTCCTAATTTTTTAGCGCTGAGAAGAAGCACTAAACGCCTCTTCCCCGAGCTCGCACCACCTTTGCCCTTTTTGATATAAATAATTTGGCTAATTTACACGGCGCGATCTAGAGCGAATAAGGGCAGTTTTTCATTCAAAAAGATAAAAAAATTAAATGAAATGCCGCGGTTTTAGTTCAAAAAACGACCTTCACCAAACTAAATCTGTTGACTAAAGGAGAAAGGAAGTTATGCAAGTGATGTCCACATCAATAAGGGTTCAATTCCCATTCCCAACTCCACAGCTAAACCCTATGTTTTACTTTGGGATCGAAAAACCACTAATTTGAATCCCAAACTCTTTATGTGTTGACCAAACTGCATCCCTTCAAAAAGAAACTTAATCTTTTCTGGAGAGTAAAAAGAAACCGAATTCGCCAAACAGATTCGGCAGAAAACGTACCTGCCTTTTGCCGGATTTGACGAAGGCGTTTTCAATTTGGATATCTTTCTTCTTGCAGTAGTCCCTGAAGTCGTTTAAGCTGAGAAAATGCAGGTTCGGCGTGTTATACCATTGGAATGGCAGGGCTGCGGTGACGGGGACGCGTCCTTTGAAGAATATTTCGGCTCTAGCTTTATAGTGTGCGAAGTTGGGGATGCCGACGATGGTTTTCTTGCCTACTCGAAGGGCTTCATGGAGGGCAAAATCTGGCTTTTTTACCTGCTGGAGGGTCTGGTTTAAGATGACGTAGTCGAATGAGTTGTCGACATATTCTGAGAGTCCAGTATCTATGTCCTGCTGGAAAACGCTTAACCCTTTGGCGACGCATCGCACAATAGCCTGTTCGCTGAGTTCAATGCCTTGGGCACGCACATGTTTTTTCCGTATGAGGAACGAGAGGAGTTCTCCGTCTCCGCACCCGAGATCCAGCACGGATGCGCCGTCAAAAATCCAGTCAGCGAAGGCTCTGTATTCAATTTTGTCAGCGAGCTGCGTCATGGTTGCTGCTCCTTGCATTGTTGTTGTAAACGCTGTTCAAGAAATTCCCAACCAATTGTGCCTCTTGCTCTGTTTCCAGAAGGAAGGCATCGTGACCATAAGTCGAGTTAAATTCACAGTAGCTTGCGTCTACGCCTGCCAGTTTGCAAGCCTTCACTATCTCTTGTGACTGGTATGATGGGTAGAGCCAATCTGACTTGAATGCGAGGACAAGCACTTTTGTCTGCAACCCCTTGAAGATGTCTCCAAGGCTGTGCCCGTTTAAGATGTTGAAGTAATCTATGGCTTTGGTTATGTACAGGTAGCTGTTTGCATCAAATCTCTTGACAAAGTTGTCGCCTCGGTAGCGAAGGTAACCTTCAACTTCGAAATCCACGCCGAACTTGAAAGCAGCTTTCTCTTCCTTGAATTTTCGACCGAACTTTTCAGCCATCGAAGCATCGCTCATGTAGGTTATGTGCCCAATCATTCTTGCGATAGCTAACCCTTTAGCAGGAATGTTGCAGCCGTAGTAGTTGCCACCTCGCCAGTCGGGATCAGCCATAACAGCTTGCCTGCCAACCTCGTTGAAAGCGATCTGCTGAGGTGTATGCTTCATCGTCGTCGCAATAGGTATCGCGGCACGAATCCTTTGGGGGTAAGAAACCATCCACTGCAACACCTGCATCCCGCCCATGGAGCCCCCGATTACAGCTAACAGCTTCTCTATGCCGAAGTGGTCAATGAGGTGACGCTGCGCGTTTACCATGTCTCCGATTGTTATCAGTGGAAAATCTATGCCATAGGGTTTACCCATTTTAGGGTTTATTGAAGATGGACCAGTGGAACCCCTGCAGCCGCCTAGTATATTGCTGCAAATCACAAAGTACTTGTTAGTGTCGACACCCATGCCTTCACCGATAAGGTTGTTCCACCAACCGCCGGATCCAGTGACATGGGCATCACCGCTGAGCGCGTGCAAAACGAGGATGGCGTTGGATTTATCTTTGTTGAGTGTGCCGAAAGTTTCATACGCGAGTGTTATTGGACCAAGGGTCTCGCCTGATTCAAGAATAAGCTCCGCTGGGGGTTGTGCAAAAGCGAAGGTTTGCGTTTGCGAATTTTCCAGTTTGCATATCCTTGTAAACTTGTATGCCTCCAAAAATGAGGGGAACTGCAGCTATAACGCTGCTATAGATTTAAGGTTTCGCCGATACTTTTAACGCTTGATCCAAATCTTCAATGATGTCCTCTGGGTCTTCGATGCCTACAGATAACCTGATGTAATCCTCTGTGACTCCTGTTGCCTCCTGCTCTGCCTTAGTTAATTGCTGGTGGGTTGTCGATGCCGGGTGAACGATTAGGCTCTTTGCGTCGCCGATGTTTGCCAAGTGCGAAAGAAGCTTCACTGACTCGATGAGTTTGCGTCCTGACTCTTTGCCGCCTTTGATTCCAAAGCCAACCAGACCCCCATAGTTGCCTTTCAGGTATTTTTCCGCAATCTTGTGATTTGGATTGTCAGTCAAGCCTGGATAGATAACCCAGCTTACAAACGGATGCTGCTTTAGGAATTGTGCGACTTTTAAGGCGTTTTCGGAGTGTTTACGTTGTCTGAGTGGTAGCGTTTCTAGGCCTTGCAGGAAAAGCCACGAGTTGAATGGGCTCAATGCAGGACCTAAATCTCTTAGCAGTTGGACGCGTACTTTGAAGATGAAAGCTACGTTTCCTAAGCCTGGGAAGTTGCTGAATGCATCCCAATACTTGATGCCGTGGTAGCTAGGGTCTGGTTCGGTGAACTCGGGGAATTTGCCGTTGTTCCAGTTGAATTTGCCGCCGTCAACGACTATGCCGCCTATGCTTGTTCCATGTCCACCGATATACTTGGTTGCTGATGCTACGATTATGTCCGCGCCATATTCGAGGGGCCTGGCAACGCCTACGCCTACCGTATTGTCGACCACGAGAGGTATGCCTGCATCATGGGCTATTTTGGCAAGGACTTCAAAGTCAGGTACGTCAAGTTTTGGGTTGCCTATTGTTTCAGCGTAGATTGCCCGGGTTTTAGAAGTTATGGCCTTTTTGAATTCTTCTGGTTTTTGGGAATCAACGAATTTCACAGTTCTCCCTAGTTTTGGAAAAGTGTAGTGGAAAAGCTGGTATGTTCCGCCGTAAAGGTTGTTTGCTGAGACTATTTCATCCCCGACGCGAGTTATCGCTAGCAGCGCTAAGGTTTCAGCTGCTTGTCCAGAGGCTACTGCCAATGCGCCCGTGCCGCCTTCAATAGCTGCTATTCGCTTTTCGAAGACATCGGTTGTCGGGTTCATCAATCGGGTATATACGTTCCCTAGCTCTTTTAGCGCGAAAAGGTTCGCCGCATGATCGGTATTTTTAAAGACATATGAAGTCGTCTGGTAGATCGGGACTGCCCTTGACCCTGTTGTTGGGTCAGGTATTTCTTGACCAGAGTGGACGGCTATAGTGTCTAATCTTCTTTTTGAGGTCATTTTTTAATTGCTCCTTGGATTTTTATTTTTGATTAACAACAACATCTAATAACGCTGTTATATGCCTTCTTGCAAGAAATATTCCAATAAGAATATTTCTCGATAAAACATCAACCGCGCTTCCATTGAAGATGATTCCCTTGAAACCGCTGGCACCATAGTTTGCGGTGGAGTGCAAAGGTTTTTTAGTGGCTCACACAAAAAATAACGCTGTTATTGTATGCTCTTGGGGATAAATAAGTGAAAGCATTAGGCATGTTATCAGGCGGTTTAGACAGCACCTTAGCAGTAAAACTTATCCAAGAGCAGGGAATAGATGTTGAAGCCATTAACTTCGTAACACCATTCTGCCAATGCAGAAAAGGCGGATGCGGCGCCTCAGAAGCCGCAAAAACATTCAAAATACCCCTCAAAATGGTAAACGCAGGCACAGATTATTTACGTATGGTCAGAAACCCAAAGTTCGGCTACGGAAAAAACCTTAACCCCTGCGTAGACTGCAGAATATACATGCTGAAAAAGGCAAAAAACTTCGCAAAACAAATCGGAGCAAAATTCATCTTCACCGGCGAAGTCCTTGGGCAACGCCCCATGTCACAGCATAAAGGAGCCCTCGATCTTATAGAACGAGAAGCAGGTTTGCAAGGAAAAATTCTTCGTCCATTGTCGGCTAAGCTTTTACCAAAAACCGAAGCAGAGACAAAAGGGCTTGTTGAAGAAGAAGCGCTCAGAGACATAAGTGGGCGTTCAAGGAAACGTCAAATTGAAATGACCAAAGAATTTAACATCGTTAATTACCCTTGCGCAGCAGGCGGATGCCTCCTCACCGACAGACAATTTGCCAAAAGACTTCGAGACCTTTTCCAGCACAAAAAGAGAATAACCATTAAACAAGTTAATCTGCTCAAAGTGGGCCGACACTTTCGGCTCGGGAAAAACAAGATTATTGTAGGCAGAACCGAAGCTGAAAACGGACTGTTGCTTAGAACTAAGCAAAAAACCGATTATTTCTTTGAAGTGCCCGATTGCGGAAGCCCAATTACTATTCTGCAAGGACCAAAAACAAGAGCGTCGATAGAGAAAGCAGCAGCTTTAACTGTCTTTCATTCGGACAAAAAGACGGGAATAGTTCAAGTAAATTTCGGAAAAAATAAGCTCAACCGGAAAATAATTGTCTCAGCACCGCTTCAGGCAGAAGTTGATATGCTTAGGATTTAAGCCGCCGCAGTTCTTTTCTCGCATTTAGGCGAAAAGACTAACCGTTCTTTGTTCGAAAAAACGATGCGCCAAAAAGAAAATACAAAAAACTGTTAAATGTAGTATTCAGGTTTGGATGATTCAGAGATCGGTTTTTCTTTTTTACAGAAAGTGATGCAGAGAGTGCAAAAACCAGGCGTAATCTCTTCAGCGGTAATCTCTTTGTCGATTAGCTTTTTGGCGGTTTCATGCGCCATCGCTTGTAGTTTTGGCATGAATGCCTCGACATGTTCGGTGCCTTTGTAGGCACGTTTGGAACTAAGGTATTGGCTGACGGCGGCTTGGGTGGTTCCGAGTTTTTTGGATGCTTCAGTTTGGGACAGATTGTATTTTTGCACCAGCTCTTTGGCTAGCATTGATCTGAAGATAGGTAAAACGTATTTGCCGACTATTTCACATTGAGGGTCCATTACTACCGTACCAGTATAACACACTTATACTTATAAGTCGTTTCAAATCAACCAACCTCTTCAAAGCCTATACTGCTTGTTCTAAATCCGCCTGTAAATCTTCGTAATCTTAAATTCCAAAGGATAACCTGAGCAAATTATCCGTAACACCCAACTGGCAAAAAACCGGAATAAACAGAACATAACTATCAAGCGGTACACAGGCGTGCCTTTTTTCAAAAAGAATATAGCGCCGTCATACTCAAGTATAAAACAAGATGTTTCCAGAACTAGAAGAAATTGCCAAACGCCGCAAACTACTGGGCCTTAAACAATCAGAGTTAGCCAAAGCAGCGGGCGTAAGCCAATCCTTAATCGCCAAACTGGAAGCAGGAACCATAGACTCATCCTACACCAAAGTAAGAACAATCTTCGACGTGCTCGAACGCTTAGAATTCAAGACCAAAGTCCACGCGGAAAAAATCCTCCACACCGAAGTTGTCAGCGTCCAAAAGAGCGAACCAGTTTCAGAAGTTGTAACAATTATGAAAGAGCACGGTTACTCACAGATACCCGTCTTCGATGGGAAACAACCTGTGGGAAGCATTTCGGAAAAGGCGATTCTGCGTCAGATTTTGGCTGGAAAAGACTTGGAGGAAATCTCTAAGCTGCCGACAGAACAGATTATGGAGGAAGCTTTCCCGCAAATCAATGAGGATGCGCCGTTGTCTTTGATTACTAGTCTTTTGCAGAATTATTCAGCGGTTCTAGTGTCAAAAAAAGGCGTGATACTGGGCATTATTACGAAAGCGGATTTGCTGCGGATGCTTTGAAGTGAGACAGTTATTTCTAAGTATAAGGGATTTCTTTGAATTGGTTACGAAATGCTTTTATTGTTTGTGCTGAAGAGCGCCAAAAAAGCTTTAAGTAACGCCGTTAGACTTTATAACAGTGTTATATGGCTGTGATATAATTGAAGATAAACGATAACGTATTAGAAACAATAGGCAAAACACCACTCGTACGCCTGAACCGATTAACCGAAGGCATAAACGCCATCGTCGTCGGTAAAATAGAATCAAGAAACCCGGGCGGAAGCGTCAAAGACCGCATTTGCCTAAGCATGATTATTGAAGCAGAGAAACAGGGCTTAATCAAACCAGGCACAACCATCATTGAACCGACAAGCGGCAACACAGGCATCGGCTTAGCCATGGTAGCAGCCGTAAAAGGCTACAAACTAATCCTTACCATGCCGGAAACCATGAGCATTGAAAGACGCAGTCTACTCAAGGCCTACGGCGCCCAACTCGTCCTCACGCCAGGGCCAGAAGGCATGGGCGGAGCCATCAGGAAAGCCGAGGAAATAGCTGCGCAAACCACTAACAGCTTCGTGCCGCAGCAATTCAAGAATTTAGCCAACCCAAAAATCCACCGTGAAACTACAGGCCCAGAAATCTGGGAAGACACTGATGGTAAAGTAGACATTCTGGTTTCAGGTGTAGGCACTGGAGGAACAATAACTGGAGTAGCACAATACATAAAACCGCTAAAACCCGCTTTCAAAGCAGTAGCAGTAGAGCCCGCAGCTTCGCCGGTTTTGAGCGGCGGACAGAAGGGACCGCACAAAATTCAAGGGATAGGCGCTGGCTTCAAACCCGACGTGTTAAAACTTGATTTGGTGGATGAAATATTCAAAGTGACTGACGATGACGCTATCAAGACGGCGAGGCAACTGGCGCTAAAAGAAGGCTTGCTTGTAGGCATATCCTCAGGCGCAGCAACGTTTGCGGCGCTTGAAGTCGCGAAGCGAGCAGAAAACAAAGACAAACTCATCGTTGTGATTCTGCCAGACACAGGCGAACGTTACCTCAGCACAGTCTTATTCCAAGAACCAGCAACGAACCCAGCCCCAAACATTTAATCCCCATCGCAAGTTTTTTTATGTCGACCTTTTTTTAAGTATGCTGGTTGGAAAGAAATATGACGGCAAAAACTGAAAAATCGCTTCTTAAAGAGCGTGGACGAGAAAACCGAAACGTAGATGCTGATTCCTGGACTCCAGAGCGAGTGCTGGATGCGCTTATGAGCAAACAAGCTGAAGTTGAGCAGGATTGGGTTGAGAAGGGCTTGTCGAAGCTTGTGGATGAAATGGTGGCTAGTTATGAGAAGTTTGGCGGCATGGACCACCTCACCGGACGAGATCTGCCTTCTAAAGAAGTAGTTGTGGAAGTGTTGGAAGACTTGTTCACTATTCTTTTTCCCGGCTACTTAGGCAAGGAAGAAATCACCAAAGCCAACATACAGTACTATCTTGGCACCAAGCTAAATTCAGTTTATGTTCGACTTACTGGCGAAGTTGAAAAAAGTTTGAAGTATATTTGCCGGAAAGTTGGAACGTGCCCCCAAGACGTATGCCAATCACGTGCGCAAATTGTCGTTAAAGAGCTTCTTGAAAAGCTTCCTGAAATAAGATCCATGCTAAGCGGTGACATCCAAGGCGCGTACAAAGGTGACCCGGCGGCCGTAAGCACCGATGAAGTGATTTTGAGTTACCCGTGTGTGCTTGCAATTACAACTTACAGGATAGCACATGTGCTTTACCTCGATGGCGTACCCTTGATCCCCAGAATAATGAGTGAGCACGTTCACTCCCTAACAGGTATCGATATCCATCCAGGCGCAAGAATAGGCAAAAACTTCTTCATCGACCATGGCACAGGCGTCGTCATCGGCGAAACCACTGAAATTGGCGACAACGTCAAACTTTACCAAGGTGTAACCTTGGGTGCGCTGAGTTTTGCCAAAGACCAGGAGGGCAACATTATCAAAGGAAGAAAACGGCACCCAACGATCGGAAACAATGTGGTTATCTATTCGGGAGCGACAATTCTTGGGCCAAACGCTGTGGTAGGCGACGACGTTGTCATAGGTGGAAATGTGTGGGTAACTTCACCAATTGCCGCGGGAACCAGGATAACCATTACACCTCCGGAGCAGAATTATAAGAAAGAAAACCATAACAAGCACGTTGGAACCTGAGCAGGCAAGAGTTTCGGCTTCACCTTTTCTTATTTCCGTTTGTTCCTTTTACTTTTTGAAGAAGGATGATTTTAGAAGAAGTGCTTTCTTGTTCGGTATGGCTCCACTTTCGGCTTAAGCAACCTTATATAAAGGCTTGTCAAAGATTTGATGTGCAGGCTACGCCTAGGTGGCCGAGTCGCATAAGCAATCGCCTGCAGAGCGATTTTACAGGGGTTCAATTCCCCTCCTAGGCTCCATTTCCGCTTTTCCCAAGCTTTTGGTGATTCCTGAATGTTTAAAGTTCAGTTTTTGTTTTATGCTGTGAAAGAGCCGGGCTGCTTTGGTATAGTGTTTATATTACTTTACCTTGATTTAATAAAAAAGAGTGAATTCGATGCAAGCTTGGCCTAAAGAATACAATTTTCTCGAAATAGAGCGTAAATGGCAGCAGAAATGGGACGAAACAGGCGTTTTCCGGTTCGACTGGAATGACACCAAGCGTGTTCCATTCAGCATAGATACCCCTCCACCTTACCCATCAGGCGAACTTCACATGGGAAACGTTCTGAACTGGACTTACTTTGACATCGTTGCACGCTACAAGAGAATGCGCGGTTTCAACGTGCTGTTTCCGCAAGGCTGGGATTGCCACGGTTTAGGTATAGAAATTCAAGTTGAAAAAACCAATAACATACGTAAAAGGGACTTGCCGACCGACAAGTTCCGAGACATGTGCATCGCGCTTGTCGAGAAGTACATCGCCATGATGAAGGAAGGCATCCTTAGATTGGGTTGCAGCATAGATTGGACAACTGAGTACCGCACCATGGACCCAGACTATTGGCGCCGCACCCAACTAAGCTTCATTCTCCTCCACAAGAAAGGTTTCATGTATCAGGGAACTCATCCCGTCAATTGGTGTCCCCACGACGAAACCGCAATAGCCGACGCTGAGGTCGACTACGTCAAACGAGAAGGCACACTACATTACATCCGCTTCCCAATTACGGGAACGGATAATTTCTTGATGATTGCCACATCCCGTCCGGAGTTCATACCTGCCTGCGTAGCCATTGAGGTGAACCCGAAAGATGAGCGCTATTGCAAGTACATCGGCAAAACAATCACCGTACCAATCGTAAACCACTCCGTTACAGTTATCGCTGACGAATGCGTGGATCCAGCTTTCGGCACAGGCGTGGTTATGATTTGCACATACGGCGATAAAGAAGACGTCAAGACCGTCCTCAAACACAAGCTACCCGTCATCACCCTGCTCACTGAGAACGGGCGCATGAACGAAAACGGCGGCAAATACCACGGTCTATATATGAATCAAGCACGAGCCGCCATCGTCCAAGACTTGACGGCTGCTGGTCTAATTGAGAAAACTGAGAAAATCAGCCAGGAAGTAGGCGTTTGCGACCGCTGCAAAGCCCAAGTAGAAATTCTTGAGCGCAAGCAGTGGTTCATGGAAACACGCAAACTCACTGATGCGGTTGAAAAAACGGCTAACGAAATTACATGGTACCCTGACTTCATGAAGAACAGGCTTATCGATTGGGCGAAATCGCTTGATTGGGACTGGGTCATCAGCCGCCAAAGGATCTTTGCAACTCCGATTCCAGTTTGGTTCTGCAAAAAATGCGGAGAACTAATCCTTGCAGAGGAGCAGTGGGTGCCTATCGACCCCAAGCTTGAAGGCCCACGCATCAGCAGCTGCCCCAAATGCAGTGGAAAAGAGTTCTCGCCCGAAACGGATGTCTTCGACACGTGGATGGATTCCTCAATAACCTGCGCTGTTCATGCGGGTTGGCCAGACCGCGTAGATTGGCATAGACTTTTCCCTGCAAGCATGCATCCCTCTGGCACGGACATCATCAGGACTTGGGCTTACTACCTCATGGTCAGGCATCTTGCGCTTTTCGACGAAACCCCATTTAAAAGCGTCCTGATAAACGGAATGGTGTTGGGTCAAGACGGAAGAAAAATGAGCAAATCCCTCAAAAACTACATGGCGGCGCCTGAAGCCCTCAACAAGTACGGGGCAGACGCTATTCGCCAATGGGCTGCAGGGGGAGGCGCAACTGGCTCTGACATTCCCTACCGAATTCAAGATGTCGAGTACGGAAGAAGGTTCCTGGTTAAGCTATGGAATGCGTCTGGGTTCGCAAGCAAACTCTTAAGCGACTACCAACCAGACAACGAGGCATCGATGGATCTTCAGCTTTTGGACCGGTGGATGATTAGCCAAACTGAAAACGTGATCAAAAGAGTCACTGAAGCCTACGAGAAATGCCAATTCAACGTTGCAGTTGAAGAAATCCGCAACTTCACCTGGCACCAGCTCTGCGATTCCTACTTGGAAGCCGTCAAAGACAGGCTCTACCGACCTGAGTTGGCTGGGAAAGCCCAAAAAGTCGCTGCTCAACACGTGCTTCACGAGGTATTGTATCGTGTGCTTCAGCTTCTGTCGCCAGTTGTTCCCCACTTGACTGAAGAGATTTACCAGTGCATATACGCAGACGAAAAGGGCTACGGCAGCCTCCACGTTTCCCCTTGGCCACACTGCGACGAGTCAATGGTGGATGAGCAAGTGGAAAGGCAAGGCGACATTGTGCTGGGATTAATCAGTGAGGTTAGACGGGAAAAAGCAGAAAAGCGCCTGCCGCTAAACACACCAATCAAAGTCTTAACGGTTTTTGCTGGTGACCAGTCAGTCGCTGAAGCTGTAAAAAGCGAGTTAATTGACATTTGCGGCGCTTGCAAAGTGGAAAACCTCCAAGTTCTACCTTCGGAAGGCGAGGGTAGAGCGCTAGCTCAATTCCCCACAGTACACTTCCTCGCGGAATATCAGCCTCCGATAGCCAGCCAAAAAACCTAAACGCACGTTATTTTTCCAATATTATTGTTGCTTTTTTCAATTCAGAAGCAAGCGCTTCTAACTCCCTGAGCATTGTAGCAGGGTCATTTCTGTTTTTTTGGATTAGGTCGATGAAGGCGCTTCCTACGATTGCTCCGTCAGCTCCCGCGGCAACGATTCGTTTTACATGCTGCGTTTTTGAAACTCCGAAGCCGACTGCCAAACAAATCTTTCCCTTAGTGGCTGGCAGAACCCGTTTGATTAGCTCTATTGTTGAGTCTTCCACTGTCGTTTTTGCGCCCGTCACGCCGAAGTGGGAAACAAGGTAAAGAAAACCTGAAGAACACTGAACAATCGCTTTAAGCCGCTCGGGGCTAGTGGAGGGCGCTGCCAAAAAAATCGTGTCTAACCCAAAATCTGCCGTCTCCTTCTTGAAGTCGCTGGATTCTTCAACTGGCAAATCGGGAACAATGATTCCGTCAACCTTGCTTTCCTTGGCTAGACGGCAAAACTTCTTAAGTCCCATCCTGAACACGGGATTGTAGTAGGTCATTATCACGATTGGCGTTTCGTGTTTTTTTCGTATCTCTTTTGCAATTTGTAGTACTTTTGCTGGTGTTGTGCCTGCTGACAATGCTCGGATGCTTGCAGCCTGAATTGTTGGTCCATCCGCAATTGGGTCAGAAAATGGCAACCCTAACTCCAAAACGTCCACTCCGCCACGGATTAAGGCGTCTGCTATTTGGGCCGTCATCTCTATTGTTGGATCCCCTGCGGTGACGTAACCGATGAGGGCAGCGTTTCCCTGTTCTTTGGTTTTTTGGAATGCCTGCTCTATCTTTCTCATATTCTTGCTCCTATGTAGTCGGCAACTGTTTCGACGTCTTTGTCGCCTCGTCCTGAAAGAGTCACCACGATTGATTGGGTTTTCTTCATTTTCGGGGCAAGTTTTGTTGCGTAGGCTACAGCATGGGATGACTCCAAGGCAGGAAGAATTCCTTCTTCTTTGCAAAGTATTAGGAACGCATCTATTGCTTCTTTGTCTGTAGCTGAAGCATACTTTGCTCTTTTGAGCGTTTTGAGGAAGGAGTGTTCTGGTCCGACGCCTGGATAATCTAAGCCTGCGGAAACACTGTTTGTGTTCTGGATTTGTCCGTTGACGTCCTGCAACACGTAGGTTAGCATGCCATGGAAGACTCCTTCGGCTCCTGCGCCCAAAGACGCGGCGTGCTTGCCCGTTTCTAATCCTTCGCCCGCAGCTTCCACCCCATATAGTGAAACGGACGCGTCGTCTTCGAACGGATAAAATGTGCCTAGTGCGTTGCTTCCTCCGCCCACACAGGCAACTAAAGCGTCTGGAAGGCAGCCTTCTATTTTTTGGAATTGGTCTTTAAGTTCCTTGCCGATGACGCTTTGAAAATCGCGAACCATCATTGGGTACGGGTGAGGGCCAACGACGGATCCGATTAGATAGTAGGTGGTTTCCAGGTTTGTTACCCAATCTCGGAAGGCTTCGTTTATCGAGTCCTTAAGCGTTTTTGAGCCTGTTTCAACAGGGTGTACCTGCGCATTTAGAAGCTTCATACGGAAAACGTTCAGGGGCTGACGTTCACAGTCTTCCGTGCCCATGTAAACTTCTGCTTTTAAGCCTAACGCAGCGCATGCAATCGCCGTCGCCACGCCATGCTGACCCGCGCCTGTCTCTGCAATCACCCGTGTCTTACCCATTCGTTTAGCCAGCAAAGCCTGCCCCAGAGTGTTGTTGATTTTGTGTGCGCCGCCATGGGCTAAGTCTTCGCGTTTGAGATAGATTTTGGCGCCGCCCAGCTTGCGCGTTAGGTTTTCAGCAAAGTAGAGTGGTGTGGGTCGCCCGACGAAATCCGCCAAATAATAATCCAGCTGTTTCTGGAAGGTTGGGTCTTTTTTTGCTTGCTCATAAGCTTTTTCCAGTTCCTTAATTGCGCCCATCAGGACTTCGGGAACGAATCGTCCGCCATATTTTCCATATTTTCCGTCCAATGGATAATCGCTTAACTTCATTTTGCAATCACAAACTCTCTAACTTTTTCTTCAATGTTGCTAGCAGACATGATTGCTGTGCCGACAAGAAAAGCCCGGGCTCCGCTTCCGCGGAGAAAGAGTATGTCAGCAGGTGTGGCAATTCCGCTTTCACTTACCACCGGCTTGCCGTTTGAACCGTTTTTCTCTAAAATCTTTTTGGTTACGTTCAAATCCACCTTAAGAGTTGCAAGGTCTCGGTTGTTTATGCCAACAAAATCCGCGTCTGTTTTCACAGCGGACTGAAACTCTGTCTCAGTGTGGGTTTCAAGCAAAACCTCCAACCCAAGTATGTGCGCTCCGGCGATCATTTCATCGAGGGTTCTGTCGCAGTAGCCGCGGTCAAAAAGCGCCTTAATCAATAGTACCGCGTTCGCTCCAATTTTGTTTGCAGCATAAAGCTGCACAGGGCTTAGAATAATGTCTTTCATTAGAATCGGAATCTGGACGGCTTTTCTTGCTTCGGCTAAAGCTTCCAGCGAGCCGTCGAAATGTTTAGGCTCAGTTAGAACCGACAAAGCTACAGCTCCGCCTCTCTGCATTGCCCTCGCAACCTCGCCTGCGTCAACTTTTTTTCTTATTATGCCTGATGATGGTGAAGCAATCTTGATTTCCGTTATGACTGGGTTTGATTGATCCTGCAAAATTGCTTTTCGCAAACTCAGGTGCAAGCTTTCGGACGCTTTCGCGTTTTCATAGTATTCGCCTTCGATTGTTATTTGGGCGACATGCGCCAATACATCGAGGTAGTCACTCATATTTTTCTTCGAACTCCTTAAGTTTAGATAGGCTACCGCCTGAAGCCCCAATTAACGCTTTAAGTTTGCTGTAGGCTGCGCCGCTCGAGATTGATTCGCGAGCTAATTCCATGCCGCCCAAGAAGTCGTCCGCTTTTCCACCCAAAATGATTGCCGCCGCACTGTTAACTAGCGCAAACTCCATTTTCGGGTCGTTAATTGCCAGGCTACCGCTAATTATCTTGAAGAATACTTCCAGGCTTTCCTCAGCCGAGGACACCTGCAAATCAGAGACGTCTACCCGCTTTACCCCAAAGTCGCTCGGCGAAACCTGTAACTCCGTGACTTTACCACCCTTCAACCATGCAACCGAGGTTTTTCCAACCGTTGAAATCTCATCTAAGCCGTCCAATCCGTAGACGACAAAGGCTTCCTCGCAGCCAAGGCGACCCAACGCGTAAGCCAGCGGAGTCGTCAGTTTGGAATCGTAGACCCCGAGCAGTTGAGCGTTTGCGCCCGCCGGATTGGTTAAGGGACCGAGTAGGTTGAATACTGTGCGAATGCCTATTTCCCGTCTGGCTTCAGCCGCGTATTTCATAGCTGGGTGGAATGCTGGAGCAAACATGAAACCTATCCCAACCTTCTCTATAAGATCTTGAACGCTTTGTGGATCCAAAGACAGACTTAAACCAAGTTTTTCCAATACATCGGCGCTTCCACATTTGCTGGTCACTGACCTATTTCCATGCTTCGCTACTGCCACTCCTGCCCCAGCAATGACAAAGGCAGCTGCCGTGCTTACGTTGAAGGTTTTTATTTTGTCTCCGCCAGTCCCGCATGTATCTACAAGGCGGCCCTTGAAGCGGGGATGGATTTGTATGCTTTGTTCATGCATTACGGACGCGAAGGCAATTAATTCTTCAATTGCTTCGCCTTTCATCCGCAGAGCGGTTAAGAACGCGGCGGTCTGAGAGTTTGTTGCTAGACCCGACATGACTTCACGCATAATTTCGCCTGATTCAACGCTGGTTAGGCTGTTGCCTTCTATTAATTTCTGTATGCCTTCACGGATCACGCCGACTCGCCTCCAAAAAGTTCTTGATTATGAGTTTGCCGTCTTCACACAGGATAGATTCAGGGTGAAATTGCACACCGTCAATCGGGTAATTCACGTGCCGAACACCCATGATTTCCCCGTCCTCAATGCACTCCGCCGAAATTTCTAAACATGAGGGCAGCGAGGCGCTTTCTCCTGCAAGCGAATGATACCGCGTGGCCGTGAATGGATT
>JBEKVK010000024.1:0-16641 GCA_049514075.1 Bathyarchaeia archaeon
CCCTTGTAAATTGGGTTTGGTACTGTGTGTTCGTTGGTTGCTAGGTAAATCACACCATTTGCGATGGACTGTATCATTGTTGGGTAGTCGCCATAGAAGACGTTCAAGCCACCGTATGTGCTGTTGTCTGAGCCTGGCGGACCGTTTCCATATGTCCAGACTAGGTTTCCTGTTGTGTCGTCGTAGCAGTAGCAAACTCCGCCAAATGAGCTGTCATAGAGATTGCCGTATGCAACGGTTCCTGGTAGATTGGTTGTTCCTGGGTAACCGTAGTAGTCCCAAGAGCCTTGTGATGGAGTTGGACCCCATTGTGAATTGCCGTTTGCAAGACTGTATCCGACGAATTGCATAGTTTCTTGATAGCTGAAAATGAAGACTCCTGTTTGGAAGTCGACCGGTTCTTGCACTAAGCTTTCGTTTCCAGGCGGTGGATTGTATGTTTTGCTCCAAAGTACAGTGCCGATGCCGCCTCTAGAAGCGTTCAGGTTTACAGCGAAGTATGTGAATGGAAGCTGTGGGTAGCCTTTGTTAGTTGCAGCAAAGCCTTGAGGTAGCGAACCCCATCTGCAAAGCATCATGTTTCCATACTGGAGTGCCACAATTGCCACAGGATTTGCTCCTGCAGGTGGTGGTACCAATGCTCCTGTAACGGGGTTTACTGCATCAGGTGGTGGCGCCATAGTGTTTAGCCATGGAATCGAAACGTTCCAGTCATAGGTAGTCAACGAATCTTGATTGATTGTGTAGATGGGCGTTGTAGTTCCGGGCAAGTTAGCAGTGTCATGGATCGGAATGTTTGCGTTGACCGTTATAACCGAATTAAACGGTACTGAAGCTATGAGACCGCTTGGAGCCGTAGCAGTTGAAATGCCTGTGTCTGGTGGAGGAAGGCTTCCGCTGCCAGCAGAACCGACGACGGCACCTCCAAGTAGGACTCCGTTCGACGCGTTCACCACAGCTGGTGATAAGCTTCCGCCGCCCGTGTATGGGTTAACATCGTATTGCCAGAGTCGAGACATATTCCATTCAGCTAAATACCATTGTGGATTTGCTGCGGTGCCATCGTTTGCAATGACTAGTCTTAGTGGTTCACCGCTTGGACCCATAATGTTTGGACTAGCAACGGTGTTTGCGAAAGCAATTGTTGTTGTGCTAGCTGGTATTATGAATGAGGTGCTTGATGGAACGCCTGTCACGTTAAAGAGTGAAACGCCTGTGTATGCGTCATAAAGTTGCCAGTTGCCGTTTACTGGGTTGGTGGCTACTAAGATTGGCGGGAAAACTCCGTGTTGATCTGGATCCCATAGATTGTAGAGGTAAACGAATGACAGCGGAGGAACGGAGGTTGATGACCAGAGTTGTTGCCCTGTCATTAGGTTAACGCAAACTGTTGGTCCACTGGCTCCACCTGAGAAAGAGACTGGTTCGGTGTAGAAGAGGTATCCGTCGAGTATTATTGGGTTGGTGAATCTTGGCTGATAGGAAGAACCTTCCCAGTATTGGACTCCTTGTGGACTGTTTGGATCTTCACCGCCAGTGGTAAACGAGTTTCCACCAGTAACTCCGCCGAAATCAAGTTGACTTGTCCACATAATGTGCGAAGTTGTGGGTCCTATGGCGTCTGAATGGTATAAGGTCGCAAAAGTTGTTCCGCCGTATCCTTGAGGTGGTGATATTCCACTACCAAGCCAATTTGATGTAATCGTGTACCAGTTAGTATTTTCACCGTACACTGGACTTAGCCAATACGCCGTCGGAAGCGGTGAACTACCTATGGGGGCGGCAATCGGTGATGATTGCACCGTTAGTGTTGTTCTTGCGGTACTTGGCAGATAAGTGTCGTTTATCAAAATTGAGCCAGAGTAACCGTCACCATTCGCACCGTAGACTTGCCCTGGGTAAGTGAATATCAAGGTGTATGTTCCGGTTTGAGTTGGTGTAAATGCTGTTTCCTGGTTTGATGTAGTATCTGAAACGATTGGATATATCGTTGTTGTTGACGAGCCAGTGGGTGGCACTATGGTTAGATTGTAATTGGCAAATCTGTAAGTATTAGACAGAAGTGCTGCACTAGCTGTTGCTCCATTGGTTCCTACCGCTGCTGTAGTTCCACCTGCGGCACCGTAAACTTCGTCAAGCCACATGTAAACCTGTATTGTTTGACCGACGCCTATAGGATTCGGCGACGCAACAATGTAAGCGTACGTTGGAATCTGCCATGCCGGCAAATGCGCATTCGCGTTTGGGATTAGTACCATTGAAGCTGTCATTGAAAGCATAAAGAACATAGCGATCATAATAGCAAAAATCTTGTTTTTCATTTTTCTCATTTTCTTTATTCTCCATTTCGCTAGTTAGGAACAGGTAGCTTCGACAATACAGCTTAAAATCAGAATGATCGTAAACTAAATTGACGAAAAACTACTTTTCCTAACTACTCTAAATTTATCCTTTTTCAGCCTAAAATAGTTTATGGCATGTTAATCCTTTGTTGCAGAATAGCGTTTGGATACATAATTTAAGAAACACATTATCAATATTCCAATCCTTTTTTCCTGTTGCTGCAAGCGAAAAAATGCGAAAGATCATTGCAACGTTATTGCAGTGCGCCGCGCGGTTTGCTCTAGCTTTGAAGAGATGGAGATGAAAGAGTGGAGATTTGCGTAGTTTGTCTTCTTTAGGAAAGTTTTTACGTAACTTTTTGATTACATGTAATATAATTGTTTAGCTGGTTGAAAAACAATGAAAAACACAGTTGAAATAAATAGGACTAAAAAAACTGCAATAACTGCCGGAGTACTATTCATAATCGCAACGGTTGCAAGTATAGCGAGCTTGCCATTTTTAGCACCTATTAACGCTTCAAACTATCTCGCCAGTGTTTCTCAAAATGAAAACCAAGTAATAACAGGAATACTTCTTACGCTCATAGCTGCTTTTGCATCTGCCAGTATAGCAATTTCGCTCTACCCAGTCTTAAAAAAGCATAGTCAAAGTCTAGCTCTTGGAGCAGTTGGTTTTAGACTCATTGAAGCAGTATTCTACATTGTAGGAATAATCGGCATTGTATTACTGTTATCATTAAGCCAAGAATTTGTGAAAGCTGGAGCTACATCTTCATCGTATTTTCAAACATTAGGGGTAATTTTATTATCAGGATATCACTGGGCAGGAAATGTTGCTGCAACATTAGCTTTCTACTTAGGTGCGATGATGTATTATTACCTATTTTATCGAACAAAACTAATTCCTCGATGGCTATCTGGGTGGGGTCTTGTTGCAGTTTCGATGGGTATAGTTGCTAGTATGTTAGTTATGTTTCAGGTTGTGGGTTCCATGTCTACGGTTCAAGTAGTTTTGAACCTTCCAATAGCCGTGCAAGAAATGGTTTTGGCGGTATGGCTAATAGTCAAAGGATTCAATTCATCTGCAGTCGCTTTCACGTCTGGCGAACAAACATAAAAAGAGACAAAATATGCAAATCTGAGCAAAATGGAGAAGGCGCTTAAACTCATGGAAGGAGTTGCCTGAGATTTCATGGCTGAAATCGATAAGCTCGCGAAAACGCTAGATGCGTTAGGGCATCCCTTGCGCCTAAAAATCGTTGCCTTACTTGCCGTAGGAGAAAGAGAGATGTACTTGAACGAAATCGCCAACAAACTTTTCGTCAACAGAGCACTAGCAAAAGTACATCTTAAAAAACTAGAAAGATCAGGCTTGGTGAAAAGCCGAATAGAGTTGGTTGAAGGAGAGGCGAAAGCGCTTCGTTACTATAAACTTCAAGAGTTTGAAGTTCACCTCTCCCCAACAATCCTTAGGAAGGAGGTGGAAAAGAGTGGAAGTTAGAGGATGGATACTCGGGTCTACTTGGCTCGCAATCGCGGTAATAGCCTCCATGTATCTTTATGTCGGAAAAATAAGCTGGGAAACAGACATAGCTGTTGGAATCCTTGTTGCAATTGGCCTCGTGCTGACAATGATAATTGGGTTTGGTCTTGAATACTTCCAAACGATAATGGAAAAAGAGAGACCCTCGACAAAAGCACTAGCGCAAATGTCGACGGAGCTTACTGAAATGAAGTCGATGGTGAGCGAACTCGCGAAGAAAGTCGACGCGATACAAAAAGAACTGCAAGAGTAAACTAGATAAGCCCACATCGGGCTAAGACTCCTTTTATAAAACAAATCTAACAGTCCGCTTTGTGGACTCATTAATTTATGAACAACCGCGCGTGCAAACGCTATGCGAGCTTTTGGAAGAAAGAAGCTAGAGAGAAAATTTGCCTCATCTCTTTTGTTGCACGCACACGCTGTGTTTAGAAGGGATACATTGTGTAGCATCAGAATCAAGTGAACACATAAAAACAAAAAAAATAAAGGAAAAAATATTGCAAATAACAACTTGGCTGAAAGGTTTGTTTTTAAGCAAGACATAAAAAGAAATCTCGCTTCATATACATCAGGGAAGGCTTAGTTTAAGGAGAAATTGTAATGAGAGCACAAAAGGTTGTCAGCAGGAAGACTGCTTTAGGGTCAATAGGTTTATGTATTGTTCTGTCAGTTGTCGTGATTGGCTCTCTGGTGCAGGATTCTAATGTTAATCTTGTTAATCAAGCGGCGTCGAAAGACTTGATTATCAAATCCTTGAACTCGACTGTCAGCACCCTAAATGCGACGGCAGTCAAGGATAATTCAACGATTGACTCCCTGAACGCCCAAATTGCAAGCCTTCAAAAACAAGTTAAATCTGAGAGCTTGGCCAACTCAGCTCTTCAGACTCAAGCCAAGTCGACAACTTCTCAGCTTAATAGCGAAACCAATGAAGTAAACTCGCTTCAAAAGGAGATTAATGACAACCAGATTTCAACCGAGCAAGTGCAAATGGCGAACCTGCAGAGCCAGGTCGCTTCAGACCAATCAACAATAGCGTCGTTGAACTCGAACGTCGCAAATTTAGAGACAACGATTGGCGAACTGGGAAGCTCCTGTCACCAACGGATTCAGCTTAATCCAAATTACCGATACGCAATACCTAAGCGAGTCAAACCCCGCATTGTATAATACTTTGACCAGCTGTATAGTAAACAACACCAACGCACTAAACGTTTCAATGGTTATTCACACAGGTGATATTGTAAATGTCGCCAATTCCCCGGCTCAATGGAGCAACGCAAACGACGCCATGATGACTCTTTACAACAATGGGATACCTTACTGTTGGGACGCTGGAAACCACGACCAACTTAACAGTACCGCCCAAGGCGGCGGAGGAGACCCAAACGGCGCATGGTTGGGAGGATACTACCCTGCATTCAACGTAACTTTGATGCAGCAAGAACCCTACTGGGTAAGCAGCATTTTTGACGGCGCAAACACAGCAGTAAGATTTTCTTTCGGCAGCCACCAGTTCATGGTTATCAACATAGAATATGACGCTAACCAAACGGTTTTAAACTGGATGGAAACCCTCATCACTGCTAACCCCACCATCAACGTGATTGTCGCCACGCATAATTTCCTTAACGGAGATGGCGGATACGGCTACACTTTAGTTTCTGCATCTGGCGAGTGGGCTGCAAACTTCGAAAATATATTGAACAATTATCCCAACGTGATTCTGACGTTGAATGGACATGACGTCAACGATGGAGGAACAGCATACAATCGAAAAGTTGGGAACAGAGAAGAAATCTTCTTCAACAGGCAAGAAGTAGACGGAAAAACAGGAGGGGCCGCCGCGCGAATCTACACGTTCAATATGAGTAATCCGGCGCAGCCTGTTGTAAACGTCTACACATACCAGGCGTACTCAAACGGCGCAGAGGGACCCCAGTATTTGACTGACCCACTGGACCAGTTCAGTTTTTCAGTGAACCTTTCAGCTTATTCGCCTCAGACAGTTAACTTTACAGGCGGCACTGACTTTCTGGGAGAAGCGGCTACAGCGTAAGCTTTACAAACCCAGTAACTATGTCTCCTGTCGTTCAGAACGTTGAAGGAACGTACCTGCTTAACTTGTGGGCATGTTATAACCAGACAGGCGACTTACTAAGCTTCTACAATTTGACTTTCAATGGCGTAACTTCCAACGTGACACTTAGTTCGGTCGGGTCTAACATAGTAATAAGCAACTACAACTCAACCAGCATAACGTACTCGGTTAACGGAGGCATTGGCATTCAAACCTTCTTGACGAACGCACTTCCAACATCAGTAACCGTTGACAACACATCACAAACCACTCAAGGCGACAACTGGACGTACCAAAACGGAACGGTTACAGTTATAGGCGCAACTCAATCAGTGACCATAAACTTTACTTGAGGCTCCATAAGAAATAGCAGACAAAAAACAATTGGATGCGTAGTGTGAGGCTCCAAAATCTCACGTGGGAGATTTCACTATGTCGTTTTGTTGAGCGACTACGACTACGGCCAACGATTATTTCGCCAATCTTGTTTTTGTTGAATGATGGTTGAAAAAATAAGAACATTTGTGGTCTTCCGAATGCAAGTTTAGCAGTGGCGAGAGGTCACAGAGCAAAGAGGTTTTAAGACCTCTATCCTTCTTTTTTGTACGTATTTTCAAAAGTAACTGAAGATTGCTGATGCCAGCAAATTGGCGCCTATTAGAATGAGAGTTAGTTCAGCGAAAAAGCCGAAACTAAACTGAACATTATTACTGCCTGAAGAGTATATTTGAACGAATCCAAAGCGAATAATCAATGTTGAGAAAAGTCCAATCGCGATCCCCATCATTGTGATGGATGCCCTCAACGATGTGTTAAATTTGCTTGCAAAAGCCCCAAACATGATTTCTCCTACTGCATAAATCAGTAACCCTATTCCAAAAAGAACATGAAACCATTCTAGACCTTCTTGCACTGAAGCGAACATTTGAAAAAACGGAATACTTACAGCGACGACCACAAGTAATAAACCCGTCGCTAAGTTGGTCAATTTTGCTTTACTCGAAAAGTCGCCCAAAAAAGCACCAAACAATTTATAAATTCCAATTATGAGCATGGCAACGCTGAATATAGGAGCCCAGTGAAAAGCAATTTCGATTCCTGTGTAAATTCCAAAAAACTTACCCGGATACAACAAGACAAAACCCAATATCAGGGCAAACAACCCAATCAGCCCTCCTGCTAAGCTAAAAACAAAAGGAAGTTTCGATTTTTCTGGGGACTTGTTTTTGAAAAGATAGTTAAGTCCCACCGAAACACCCAGTATCCCAAAAATTAACAGCGAAAGCCCAATAAAATAATCTGAATCGTTTATCGGCATATAGCCTGTCGCATTAGGAGCACCTATGGTAGGTTTCGTGAAAAGCCAAAGGTAAGTAGCTAATGCTAGAATGAAGACGCCAAGCGAAGTTGATGCAACGCCAACTTTTCTGCTTTTGGTCAGTTAAATCCCAATATTAATTTGAGTATTTTGCTTTTAATTTTTTTGTCTGTTTGGCTGTTCGTATCTGTTTTGTTTGTCTGCGAGTAAGTAGAGTAAGTCGAGTAAGTACGGTGAGCAAGTGCGTAGAGCAAGGTTGTTGTGATATAAGAAGAAGAACAAGAAGAAGAACAGTCGCAGTTGTAAAAGTTCAGAGGAGGAAAAAGATTAAAATCTAGTTATTATCCCTCTGATTTTCAAAAACAGGTGTTTCCACTTTGGTTCTCCAATGAATGTAAACGCTGAACTACGTTCTTTCTAACATAATGCGTCTCAAAATTTCGGCGCCATGTCGAATGCCAAGTTTTTTCACACCTAATCTTTCCCGATATTGAATAGGTATCTCCGCAATGCCAAAACCTTCTCCATCCACATGTTGATTAAGCTCAATCTCAAAATCAAAACCCTTGGAGCGTACCCGCCAATTTTTAAGAATTTGCGCTCGCACCACCCGCAACCCAGTTAACGGATCAGCCAATTGAATCCCATTCAGAAAGTTATGGATAAACGAAATAAATCTGTTACCAAAGTAAAAAATCCCATTCAAACCCTTCAAATCTAAATAGCCATTAAACCGGTTTCCGCAAACCATTCCTACATCAGGATTCTTCTCAAGTATTTCAAACATCTTCGGAACATACTCGGCAGGGTACGTGTAATCTGCATCAGTAAGAACAACATAATCAACATTCGGGTCTGCATGCTTTAGACCTTTAGCCAAGGCATCGCCTTTTCCGAGTCCATCTTGGAAAATAACCTTTGCACCCAACCCCTTAGCTATCTCAACTGTGCGATCATCACTTTTACCATCAACCACCAGAACTTCAAGATCAACCAAAGCATCTTTCATTTCTGCAATAGTAAGCCCAATCCCTGGCTCTTCATTAAGCGCCGCAATTATCAACTGTGCGGAAAACCCAATTTTCATCTCTTGAAAAAGAATCGCCGAACCCTCAATAGATGAAGCTTTTTTCCAATGTAGTCTGTTCTCATTTCTCTCTTTCTCTTTCTGAATTTAGAAACATCTTCTAACATAACCTTCTTATAGTTTTTTGAAACACGAAATCACGTTAATTGTCAACTCGAGCGAAGCTTTGCAAAGCCAGCTTGGCAAAGCTTGTCAAGTTTAATTTAGCGTTTCCATTAAAATTTTTCAAAATATGTGGTCTGCCCCGCTATAACAAGCTGGTTAGCGCTCTGCACAGTTTGCTGATGGCTGACAGAAAAGAGCAAGAGCAAATCAGTGTCTCTTTTTAGGCTTAATGAAGCACGCTGGCTGAGCCGACATTTATTTAACTCCTTGTACAAACAAGTAATCGAATGGGTGAAAAAGAAGTGAGCAAGGTTGAGAACGAGTTAAAAGAAAAGATTGATGAAGTAATCAGGCAGAAGGCAGAATCATCTGAATCAGATGAGCTTTCGAACTCAGAACACGGGTATGTGGATGCTCTGATATGGCTAAAAGAAGGCTCAATCCAGCTAACTAATGAAGGCATTGAAAAAGAAATCGTGGAACGAACATATGCGGACCCAGACCAAAGCAAAGAATACTACGATGGCTACGACTCAGCACTTAAACTAGTGTTAAGAACGCTGATTGAATTAAAAAAATAGTATATTCTAGACGAATAGTTTCCCTTTGCGAAAGGAAAAAATGGATGAAGCCTCAGAACTCATCCAACGTTAAGCCAAAGAATCAAAAGGATTGACAGAGCAGAAATCCAATCAACTATTTATGGGGCTATGTTTCTAACAAGGATTACCCATACTTGCCGGAAGAAAAACTAAGCCAATGTCGAAAAGTACTATTTCTAAAAAACGTGCGATTTTAAAGCATAAATATCGTATCAGCTCTATGCTAGTTTAGTTTTAGGTGACAACCTTGAGAATAGGCTTCTTTGTTTATGAATATCCGCCGCAAACCGCAGGCGGCCTAGGTACCTACGCAGAATACATCACTCATGAATACGTCGATATTGGACATGACGTTTCAGTTTTCACGCTTAACAATAATGGTTTAAAAACAAGAGAGATCCTACGCGGCGTGGAAGTGCACCGACCTCAGATAGCGGATGCAAGCAACATTTGGCCGTTCTTTGTGGTTGACGACCTCAAGAAATGGGGCACCAACATCAAATTCTTCAATGACATCTTCATATATAACATTCTAAGCTCAACCAAATTCATAAACGGGTTGATTAAAAAAGAAAAATACAATTTTGACGTCGTCTGCGTCCACGACTGGCTCAGCAGCATCGCTGGTTTAATAATCAAGAATGAAACCAAAATTCCTGTGGTTTTCCACACTCACAGCACTGAGTGGGGCAGAAGCGGCGGAGGAGGATCAGAAGTTGTTTCTCACTTAGAGCGGGCAATGGCACAGAGCTCAGACAAAATAGTAACTGTCAGCTACGCTATGCAGGAAGACCTCGTAAAACACGGGTGGACGCCGTCGAAGATAAGCGTGGTTTGGAATGGGGTTGACCCGGAGATGTATAATCCTGCGCATGTGAGTAAGGAAGAGATCGATGGAATCAGGGCTAAATATGGGATTCCCGACGGATGGAACATGTTGTTATTCGTCGGAAGGTTAACTTGGATCAAAGGGGTCCACAACCTTCTGCAAGCGATGCCTCTTGTCTTGAAAGAGAATCCCAACACTAAACTTGTCATATTGGGCATGGGCGATGAACAAACCGATATCACTGAAACCGCTGAACGCCTGAGAATTCAAGATAAAGTCGTTTACCGATTCGACTTCGTTTGTGAGGAAGAACGGATTTTGCATTATGCCGCCTCTGATGTCTGTATTTTTCCCTCTACTTACGAGCCTTTTGGTATAGTGAGTTTGGAAGCAATGTCTATGGAGAAGCCTGTGGTTGTGGGTGCGAGAGGCGTGGTGGGCTTCAGAGAGCAAGTTGTGAATAGCGGAACTGACCAAAACGGCGTGCACATCAACGGCGAAGACCCCGCGGATATAGCTTGGGGGATAAACGAAACACTGCGTGACCCTGAACGAGCTAGGAACTGGGGCGAAAACGGCAGACGAAGAGTACTGGAATATTTTACCTGGCGTAAAGTCGCCGAACAAACGAGCAAAATCTACGAGTCGCTAATATAAAACCCAAAAAAGAAAAGCAGGCTTATGTAGCCAGCATATCTGCGACTTCAAGCAACCTCAAATCAATCGGCTTTCGTTCCTTAGCAGCTTTCTCCAACGCGTAACCCATTATCTCACCGTCCTGCAAACCAACCGCCATGTTGCCTTTTCCGTGACAGATCATCTCGACCGCCTTTTCAGCAAACATACTAGCCAGCAATCGGCTCCGTGCAGTTGGGCTTCCACCACGCTGAGCGTACCCAAGAATTGACAAACGCACTTCAGCTTCTGTCTGCTGCTGCATATCAGAAGCCAGTTTATGTGAATTTCCGCAGCCTTCGGCCGCCACTATGATCCCTGCTCGTTTGCCCTTTTTCTTATTTTCATCCATAACCTTGACGATGTCGGCAAGACTCAAAGGTCGCTCGGGAACCAAGATGACTTCTGCGCCTATGCATATGCCTACCTCCAGCGCTAAGAAGCCTCTTTTGCGACCCATCACTTCAACGATAAACACGCGCTCATGGGAAATTGCAGTGTCCCTGATTTTGTCGATCGAGCCGACCGCTGTATTTACAGCAGTGTCAAAGCCGATGGTTTCATCGGTTCCATAAACGTCGTTGTCGATTGTGGCGGGTATGCCAACCATTAACGCATCGCTTAGCTTGCTTAGATCCAGAGCTCCCCTGAATGACCCATCGCCGCCGATAACAACTAACCCGTCGACGTCGTTTACTAAGAGGGTTTCAGCGCCTTTTTCTACACCGCCTTCTTCCTCAAAGCCTATGCAACGCAAAGTGTGAAGTATGGTTCCGCCCAACTGTATGATGCCGCCGACGCTTCTCGGAGTCAGCCTTCTATAAGTATTTGACAGCAATCCATCCCATCCCCGCTCGAAACCTAAAACTTGAAAACCCTTCGCATGGGCAATCCTTGTCACTGCTCTTATGGCAGCGTTCATTCCAGGGGCGTCGCCGCCTGAAGTTACAATGCCAATGGTCTTCGTCAAACGCATCAAGTCTCCTTTAAGCATCACAACTCAAATACAAACAACCTAGACATTTCTTTCGTCAAGATTAAAACGTTTAGTATCGCAAATATTTATGGACATACTCCAAAAAACATAAATTGCTTAGCCATTATCCTATTGGACTTAGTCGGGAGGTAGCTCAGCCTGGCAGAGCTCTCGAATCGGCTAACATGCTTAGCTGGTGGAGACGCTGTAGAGGTCTACCCACGGTGGGCTTCAATCTAGCCTGTGCAGGCCACAGATACCGAGCCGTCGCAGGTTCAAATCCTGCTCTCCCGACCAATTAACTTTAAATTTGAGCTGCATTTGCCAAGTTACTTAGGGCTTCTGCCTTTTGGCAGCATTTTCTTCGGTATCTTTGCGACGAAGGTAAAGAGGGGATCAACAATTTGGGCGATTCTTCCTTTTGCCGCTAAGCTTAGAAACATGTAGGCATCGTAACGTTCAAAACCGTAGTCAGTTTCTAACCACTTTATCAATTCAAGAAAAGCTAATCTAACTGCGTCTTCAAATGGTTTGGCACTGCAGACAGTCATGATTTCGTCTTTTGATTCGATTCGTGGCCAGTCTAAGTTTTTGTTTTTCTCTAACTCAACCTTCAGTGTGACTTTGGAGGAAACTTCCAAAGCAGTTCCACAGATTTCTCCGTCTCCTTGAACAGCGTGAACATCACCTAAACCGAAGAGTGCTCCATTAACTGCCACGGGAAGGTACAGGGTGCTGCCGACGCAGATGTCGGAGACATCCATGTTTCCTCCGTGTCTTCCCGGAGTAACCGTGGAGACAGCTTCAAACTTTGGTGAAACACCAATCGTTCCAATGAAAGGTTTAGCTGGGATTTCAACGGTTCTTCCATCTTTCAGCTTGTAAACAATTTTTTCTCCAATTATTTGCGAAAACTTTGTGACAGGGGGAGACAGTTGAAGCCATCCTTCAAGCCCGCCAAACCCAGGTATAACAGCAGTCCAGCCTATTTCTGGAATCTCAATGCTGATTATCTCGATCTTTAACGCATCTCCCGGCTCAGCATTTTCAACGTAGATGGGGCCTGTAACTGGATTTTCATAGCGCTTAAGGCCTTTCTGAATCGCATCCTCCAGAACTTGACCGGTTCTCACGACATCGCCCCTCGCATCCCATGTTTCCACCTCAATGGTTTCTCCAGGCGTTATCTTTGCTATGGGCTCATTCATGGATCCCAGTGTGCAATTCTTTGTTAATGACATTTCTTCCCGAGAAGTTCTTCGTATTCTTCTAACCAAGCCACGTTTCCTCTATCGGTTTTACATAGAATTCACTTTAGTTCAGCGGATGCGTTAAATCTTTTGTTTCAGCAGATAGGGCCGTCTTCTATGGTAACGATGCCTGTTGAGGCGCGATATGTGTGATAACCATTTGGAGGGAAGTAATTATTTTAAATAAGTAATTCTTATATTATTGTAGCAAGTATTACGATATGAAGACAGATAGCTGCCATAAACCCTATAGATAACAGAAAAACCAAAACAGGAGAAGATAACGGTTGAGCAAACATAAAGAATTAATCAAGAAATGGGGTTCGCGCTACATAAAATATAACGTCATAGGCTTAGCTGTTTTTCTACTCAACATCATTATTTACGTAATTATCTTCCCTTATTTTGGAGAATGGTCCTATATCATCGTTAGCATAAACGGTGGAATCATGGAGTTTACATTAATCGCCTACGTCAACAAAACCAAAAAAGGCTTAATATTTGAAAGCTGCACGCCAATTAACAACGTAACCTCATAAGCTTTTTCCAGCAACAACAGCCATAAAAAAACCTTTTTTCTTCTCTTTTTGTTATCCTATTCTTGTTCAACTTTTCGCTTACTAAAACGCAGACAAATTGTGACACAATACTTAATATACTATATAATTCTGTATTGTAGGGTAAGGGTAATTCTTGATGACTGAATGTCCCTATTGTCATAAAGAGAACTCGAAACCTCAAGCTTCATTACAGAACAGTTTTTTCGCAATCGAAGCCTATATATGTGATAAATGCAAAGGCAGATTTACGATAACAAAATAACTCCATGTTCTGAAATCAGTTGATTAGTAATTATTAACTTCTTAATGCGTTTTTCTTTTGTTGGGTGTGCTTTGTTATTAAAGTAAAGGCGCGCGATATGCCCTGTCCCGATCAAACTTTTCCAGTCTAAAATAGCCGAAGTTAAGAAATTTAGACTTTGATTTCTTCGGTTAAGCCTGCTTCAGGATATGGGAACAGATGAGCTTTTTCAAGCGGGTACGTTATTGTAACTTCTTCTCCTACTTCGAACCAATTCTCCGCTAGTGAAGGCCGATTTATTACCAGCCGGTCCCCGTTGTCAAGCCTAATCTCATAGCGCACCACCGTTCCTTCGAAAGTGACTTTCTCTATTTTTCCAGCCAACCCATCTTCAGAAGCAGTTTTACCAGTTTTCATTTCACAGGTTTCTGGTCTGATCGCCAGGACAACTCTTTCGCCGTCTTTTATGCCAGTATTCTTGGCTTTGACTTTTAAGCCTTCCCGCAACTCGATTTCGCAGTATCCGTCTGTTTGGTCGATGTATCCTTCGAGAAGGTTGGATTCGCCGATGAAGTGTGCGACAAAGAGGCTGTTTGGATACATGTAAAGTTCTTGGGGTGAGCCGATCTGCACGATTTTGCCTTTCTTCATTACCGCTATTCTGTCGGAAATTGACATGGCTTCTGACTGGTCATGGGTGACGTGAATTGCAGTGAGTTTAAGGTCTTTAGCCATCCGCCTGATTTCATAGCGGATTTCATTTCTTACTTTAGCGTCCAGTTGCCCGAGGGGTTCATCCAGAAGCAGAGTTTTGGCGCCTGCAGCAAGAGCGCGTGCAACGGCTATTCGTTGCATCATGCCGCCGCTCAATTCGCTAGGGTAAGCGCTTAAGCGTTCATCCAGTTTGACCAATTCCAAAACTTCATGCCCTATTGTATCGGCTTCTTTTGCGTCGTAGTTTTTGACTTTTGGTCCGTAAAGGACGTTGCCCCATGCGGTCATATGTGGGAACAGGGCGAAAGTTTGGAAAACAAAGCCGATGTCGCGGTCTTCAGGGGGATCTTTATCAACGCGTCGGTCGCCGATGTAGATTTCGCCGCTGTCAGGCTCAATAAGTCCCGCGATGAGCCGAAGCAAAGTGGTTTTTCCGCATCCGCTTGGACCAAGCAGCGCAAAATATTCTTGGTCACGTATGGTTAAGCTGATGTTATCTAAAGCGTAGATTTTCCCGTATTTTTTTGTAACGTTTACAATTCTTACATCAGGCATAACTTGACTCTCCTATGAAAAACGTTTTGTGGTTTTTAATAGTTACCATGCTAAGTCTTCCCTTTCCTTGTTATAAGCCTCAAAACAAGCAGTATGATGAAGCTGAAAAGAATCAAGATGCCGCATGCCAAGCCAACGGTGAGTGCGGTGACCCCTTGAATCGGCGAAGCAACGCCCCGAATGGCATTTACCCAGTTAACAATAAGGACAGGTGCAGTAACAAGGTTCGTGCTTACAGCCAACGTTGCGCCTGTTTCGCTAACGCTTCGTGCAAAAACGATTATGGCGCCAGAAAGAATCGAATACTTCGTAAGCGGCAGCACAATTGAACGGAAAACCGTAAAGGGTTTGGCACCCAAGGTTTTTGCTGCTTCCTCCATTTCAATGCTTATCCGCTCCATAGCCGCCCCCATTGACCTAACAAAATACGGGTACGTGATTGCTAAATGAGCGAAAACCAGCAATAGGAATGCAGGTATTCCAGGGACACCTTGCCAAAAGAACTTCAGCGAAACCCCCAAGGCAATCGACGGCACGATTATAGGCACGTTGATTAAAGTATCAAGAACCGCTGAAACTGTTTTGCCGAATGTGCGGCGCGAAATCAGAATAGCCATCGGTATACCTAAAATTATGCCTAACACGGTCACTATCCCAGCTAAACCGTAGGAAAGCAGCAGGCTTTGCCAGAAGCTTGCCCAAACTCCAACACCGGTCAACGCTTGAATCGCAGGGGTTCCTGAAGCTATGGCTTGGAAAGCAGGCAACGCCACGAAAAGCGACGGCACCAAAACAACCACCAAGAAAACAAATAATGCCAAACTGTTACGGGTCCAAGCAGTTTTCTTGTAGCTTAGCTTCTTTTCTAAAACAGGCAAGCCGTGTCCAAATGGCAGCTTTATCTTGGGACTTGCAACTTTAATCAAACCAAAAATAGTCAACGAGACCGAGATGAGGATTAGGCTAGTGAAGACGGTTGCACCTTGGTACGTGGCTTGAGGGATTAAGCCTTTTTTGAATTCGTTACTTAAGGTTTGCAGGAAGACAGGTCCGTTGACGAAGGCTCCGGCAACAATGAAGGTTGCGCCCGTCTCGGAAAGCGACCGAGCGAATGCAAGTAAAAACGCAGCAATCAAAGACGGCTTTATGATTGGAAAAGTAACTGTTCTTGATGCTGTCAAAGGCGGAGCACCAAGGGTTCGTGATGCCCGCTCGTACTCCATCTTGTAGTCCAGCATCGCGCCAACTACGACTCGCACGACGACTGGGAATGAAAAAGTGAAATGTAGAAGCATAACAAGGAGCCAACCCGTGGAGATTATGGGTCCTCCGAAAAGCGTTGATATTGGTCCTCCGGGTAAGCTCCAGAAAAGCAGTAGCGAGTAACCCAAGGCAGCAGTCGGCACGATGAAGGGTATGTCGGCGAAAGTGTCTAGGACACTTAGCCACCTTGATTTGCTACGGGTAATGAGCCAAGCGAGGGGAATTCCAGCGATCAGATCTAAGGCAGCAACGATTAAGCCGATGATGAATGAGTTCCTGATAGCCGTCCATGCTGTGTTCATCAGTGCTGGTTGGTTGATGACGTTTTGGACTGTTGGTATTTTGATTAGGATTCCGAGGATGGGCGGAATAAGGATAAAAGCGAAAAACACAGCAACCGCGGAAATGTAGAGGGAGTACTTTAAGGGTTTTTTGGAGGACCATTTGTTTAGTGTGTTCCACAGTTTGCTAAGCACAGTCCAGCTCCCAATCTTT
>JBEKVK010000025.1:0-16487 GCA_049514075.1 Bathyarchaeia archaeon
CTTTATCAAACCCTACATCATAAAGAATAGCTTGGAAAAACTTTACAAAAAGCTAATAATTAGTTTCGAGGGTAATCAGAATCCATGATTGCTCAGATTAGAAATTTCGAGGAATCCGATTTACCATTTCTCTTGGAACTGCTTAAAGAGCCAGATTCCGAACAGAGACTTCTCTACATGCATTATGGAAACGGCAATTTTTCCTCTTGGCTCAAAGAACGCAGTATTAAAGTTCTGATAGCGGAAAACAACAACGGAATAATTGGTTCTGCTGCTTACAATGATGGGTTTTGGGGAGAAGAAATTGAATGGCTTGTTACCTGCGGAACCCCAGATCGAAAACTTGTGGAGAATATGTTGATTAGAGAAGCTGAAAAATATGTAAAAAGAGATACGGTTTTTACTTCAGTCAATGCTGGAAGCTCCAGAGTTGAAGAATGGGTTCAACGAGGCTATTGCCCAAATGGAGGACTGTATTATATGATTACAAAACTTTCAAGGTTCAAATCCATCCCTAAAATCCCCGAAGGTGTACTGTTACGGTGCCTAAAGCCTGAAGAAGAAAACGAATTTGTTCAAGTTGTCAACGCTGGATTTGGGTGGGAAAGGGTCAAGTTGGGTGATATTGAAAAGTGGAAAGCTGAAAGTCCGCCTTTCGATGAAGAATGGATTTATGTTGCTGAGAGTGACGGAAAACTTGTTTCTGTTGTTGTCGCAAAACCTGACATAGGCTATAATCGGTTTTTCAATGCAAACAGAGGATATTTGGGCCCAGCAGCGACGCTTCCTGAGTATCGGGGCAAGAATCTTGCATCTGCACTTACGGTGCATGCAATGAATTCTCTGTTTAAGCAAGGAATGGATTCTGTATGCTTATTCACTAATGAAGCAAATGCTTTTTCAATAAAATTACTGCAAAAGATTGGTTTTCAAATTGGGTTTCATTGGAAGTTTATGCTAAAGCATTTCTGACAACCTTGTGCATACTACATGGCAAGCGCTTCGGACAGCTCCGAATCCTTTTATGTAAAAGCATTCTAACGTAGACAGATGTGAAGGGGAGTTTACTTGGAATCAAAGTATGTGCGTGTTGCTGTTGAGTCAGAGGTAGGAGTGGGCAAGATGAAAAAGGTCGTTTTAGATGACATAGAGATTCTTATTGCCAATGTAAATGGGAAATATTATGCTGTCGATAACACGTGTACACACTTTGGAGGCAACCTTTCAGAGGGCATCTTAGAAGGCAATGTTGTAACGTGCCCGAATCATCAGGCCAAATTTGATGTAACTACGGGAAAAGTGGCTTCCGCCCCTGCTGAAGCCCTCGGACGCCCAGACATAGAGGATTTGCAGACGCATTTGGCAAAGGTTGAAGACCAATACATAATGGTCAAAGTTTAGCAAAAGAAGAATTACAGGTGATGTTTCCACTGGAGGGAGCGTTCAATGCATTCCCCTACTGAATTTGCCAGAGGATTACTTAATTATTCTTAAAACAGAAAATGGAGATTTGTCAAGTCATTTAGCTTTTAGAAGTTCATCCATTAAGGTAAGTAAGAAATATCCTTGTTGTTTATCTAACTTAGTGCATGATAGGCCATGAAGTAATTGATAGACTTCGACACCATATTTCTCTTTGAGTTGTTTCCCATTATGTTCTATAATCTCAGTGCTTGTATTTTTACTCATTAAAAACCCTCACTTCTTCCATTCTTCGATTCAGATTTAAGACTTTTCTTTATGAAAGCTTTCCACTACACATAGAACATTCAAGTGGGATCTTATAGCGCGTTTGTAAAAAAACATTTGAGGTCTCCATTGAATTGAGGTTTCAAAAAAACCTGCGTAAATACATCCGTATATGGGTTATGTGATTTAGCACATTGACTAAGCGCCGCCTTTCCCAGAACCCTAAGGCGTATGTTCTTCAATTGAGGATTCAATATTTTGCTAACCGCTATGGACTTTGTTGATATAGAATTTCGGCTAAGATTTCTTTGCGTCTCTCTTTGCGGTTCTTCTTTTGGTTCTTCATGCCTAATAAGGAATAATTTAGCATTAAAATAAAAACTTTATTCATTCTGGCTAATCAACAAAGCTGAAAACCAAGCTTTAACCGTGATAAAGAAAGGTTTTATGGTGATGTCTCCACAGCTTAGAAGGTTCAAATCTTCCCAACCACGCAAAACATTGGTTACCTTAGAATCAATCAACGGTCGCGGTGATCTATTTTCTTCGACAAACAAGGTCTCCGCAAACTATGTCTCGGTTTTTGAAGGGAACAATCACTGAATCCATTCTTTCGTCATTGTACACTTTTTCTATTAAAGGCTGTAGTTCTTGCGCGTGGTTGATAACGTTGTCGGCGACCAGTATCCCGCCTTGAACCATTTTTGAAGCTAATGCCTCATAGCAGTCAAGGTAGTATTCCTTTTCACAATCCAAGAAACAAAATGATATCTCGTCATAGTTAGCGATTAATTTTCTGGCGTCACCTTTAACGAGCTTAACAACGTCTTCGACCTCTGCCTTCCTAAAAGTCTCTTTCGCTAAACGTACCTTTTCGTCCAGAACCTCAAAAGTCGTAACTTGTTTACCCGTTGCCCTGCACGCTAGCGCTAACCACAGCGTTGAGTAACCGGCACTTGTGCCAATTTCGAGGGCAACACCTTTGGGCGCGGATGCAAGCATTAACGCTAAGAACTTGCCCGTTTCCGCTGGAACTTGTCTGAGCCTTTGGAGCATGGGTGTGCCGTTTGTGCGGTCTGCCTCATCAATTTTTTCAAGCACAGACATTCGGTTTAAGATAGATTCGGGTATATCGTGGAACATGCAATCACTGTTCTACCAGAACTTGTCAGTTCATAAATAGATTTCCGAAAAAGCTAACCTAACATGGTATAAGACGTATCCGACCCGCATGCATGTTACATACTAAGTAAAAAGAGGAAATATGCCCTGTAGAAGCATAACTTCTCAAAGCCATTAATAATTTTTCTCAAACACAGTCAAGTTTGCTTTTTCTTAACACTCAAAATTAAAAAAAGTAACGCGGGTGATGTCTCCATTGGATGGAGCGTTCAAAGCATTTCCCAGCCTGAACTACCATAGGATTTCAGTTCAAACCCAAATTTCACGATACTTGAAAGAAAAAGAAGGGAAGAAACAAAAGTCGGAGATGGTTGTCTATTGTTTTTTGTGCTCTTTGAGAACGGTCATCGGCGACGTGCTTGTATCGGCGATGCCCGGCATGGCGCGTAAGACCTCGCCGATGAAGTGAAGGCTATTTTCGTTGCTGTCAGCTTTGAAGAAAACGACGAAATCCCAGTATCCATACAAGCTCCAAGAAGACTCAATCATTACTCCTTTCATTGGTTCGGTAGGTATATTTTTGAACGCTTCCCAGAACTCGCCGCCCTTTCCTGAAATCGTCTTGATTAAAACTTGATATTTCATCATGCTTTTTTCCAATTAAAACACCATGCTTATTTTTGTAAAGACTTGCCTTTAAGACTCTGTGACTGCATAACCGCAACAACAACCGCCCAACCTGCGCCCATCGCCAACTTCACCTTCGGCATCAAGGAACTTTTACAAAACTCCAGAGTCTCCTTCTGCTGACTACTTCTTTAAAGTGTCATGCTAGTCCCTGCTTTAGAGAAGGCTGAACAAGGTCCAGTTGGCTGATGGTTTTATGTTTTTAAGCGATTGATCTAAGCTGTCGGCTAAGCACTTGTTGCATCAGACTGAGACAACATTGTCTTAAATCATTTTGCGCAGTAATTAGTTAGCAAGCGAAAGTGGAACTACTAAGAGCCAACGTGTTGAGCGGGTCTGGCAGCTAACATAAAACAAGGCGCCCCCAAACTTTTGCGCCTGCCAATGTTAGCACGCGGCTAAATCCGCCCACCCAACATTTTGCCCCTCAGCTTTTGAACACGCATCCCCCATATTCACATGATTTCTGCTTTTGATTTACGTTGGTTGACGTTAATTGACTCCTATTGACTTTGGTTGACGTTTACTGACGGCAGTGGCCGCCTATTGACTTTAATTGACGTTTATTGACTTTTTACGACGGGTCCTGCAGACGATTTAAGCTCTGATGCAAAAAAGCAACCCAAAACACAAACAACAATTTTCTTAACCGCACTCTTTCATCTTTCTAGAGGTTACTTCTAAAGATCACTTTTCCAGTTAACGGCGTGTGAATTCACCTCTTAATTTTGTGCATTGTCAATTTGTGTCAAATTGTGTCAAATCATGTCATTTTATGTCAATTTGTGTCAAAAAAAGTCTCAACCTGCAAGCAATTCAAGCCTCAAATCAAAAAAGCAATCTAAAACACAAAGGTTACTGGATAATTTGTCCAGTTATCTAAATTTCTAACGCTTTTTTGGGGTTTTTTGTTTTGGTTCATTTTTTTCATATCCTACATTTTTTTATGTTTTAGGTTCAAAAAACTTTAGGTTTCTGGGTCTCTCGGAAATAATATGTCGCTGGGTTCTAACGTCTCTAAACCGTCTCCCTCAGAATTTTCGGTCTCTTCGGTTTCCTCTTCGGATTCTTCATTATTGTTTGGCTGGGTTTGCGGAGCACTGCCACCATTAAAAATCACTGCCAGCGGTAACATTAATAATTGTTTTAGAATCCCAGCTTTTTTTTGTGGTTGTGGTTTGTAGTTGTTAAATCGGTTCCTAATTTCACGATTGCAGATATACGGTTTTCCGCTCTGAATCCAATTAGGCGAAATGAAGGTTTCGCCGTTAAACAGCCATGTCCTTAAAGGCATTTTTGATAAGTCAATGTTAAGGTCTTTTTCAAGTCTTCTTAAAGCTGGGTTCATGTCTTCAGCGTTTATTCTGCCTAAACAGTACGCTTGTTTCGTTCTAATCGTTTTTGAAAAATCATTGAGCCTTTGGGAAGCTGTAAAAAATGCTTCATGTTGATTTCGACTTTCATTGAAAACCGTTAAGAATTCTTCAGCTTCTAACCGAGTTGTTGACCGTGCGTTAAAGGCGTCTTGACTCTCTTCGACAAAATAGGCTATACTCTGTTTCGGTTCATGGTTCGCGTTTATTGCTCTCTCGTTTCTCTGTAGGCTGTCTAAATAGTTTATGACTGTTCGAATAAAGAAACCGCGTTTAGAAGGTTTACGAGTTTTCAGCCTAAACAGCAAATTATTTTCAGATTCCAGAGCGAACTTAACAAGATTCCAATTCGTTAGCTTATAGGTCTCTATATCTTGAATCGTTTTAACTTCGCTTAACTGAATGTCAGCTTCATTTATGTTAAATGTTGGAATCCGAGAAAAGCCATATAGCCATGCTTCGCTGCCGTCGAAAATAAAAGTACGCACTGAATCACGTTTCATTAATTCCGCTGCCATTGAAAACAATAAACGCGATTTTCCGAAACCTTTACTGGCTGTTAAATGAATTCCACCTTCGCGGAGACCTTGATTAATCAGTTCATTAAACACTGTTTTGTCATGGTTGTCAATGTTGACCTCTTTTTGGTTGTTGGGGTTTTCCATTTTTCGTTTTTCGCCTCACATTTTTGGGTTTTTGCTTGAAACGCTGGGAAATACGTGGACCAAGCTGTCTTAAAAACGCTTTTCAGCCTTTTTATAGGGTCTAAGAGGGGAAAATAAGCCCAATTTGAGCTTCTTTTCACCCAAAAAATGACGCATAAAGGCGCTTTTCAAATTTTTTATTTCTGGCAATTATTTTATAAAAAACTCTGCCTTGAAATAATTGGTTAAAGTTAGCCTTTAAAATCAGCCTTGTTAACTTCGCGTTTAATCAGTTGATTAAATGCGCTGGAAAACCTTAACGTTAATGAAATTGAAAAATCTGGAATAATTCATTAGGCATAGCTAAATTTTTTAGGTATCAAAAATTTACGGCTATTATGTGAACTGCCATACGTCATTTTCAATACCATGTCTTAAACCTAACAGCCTTACATTTAGGGCAAATCTGTAATATTTGACCGCTCTGAATTACGGTTTCGGTTTCTGTTTCGCCGCATTGGCATTTATAAATTGCTTGATAAGCCATTTTTTAACACCTAAGTTAATTTTAACCGCTGGGCTTAGGGAAGTGGTGACACCCCAAACCCAAACGGCGCTGGGCTGCATGGCTGAATTCGAAGGTAAAGAACATGCACCCAACTTTCACGCTGATTGTGACGTGACTTTAAATTTTTTAAACTGTTGTGACGAATTCTCCATTTATGACTTTGCCGTAAAAGTATTTTGTGTCAGTTTTTTGAATTATCGACTTAGCGGTTTCTACGTCTATTTTTTCATTTTTGGTTTTAGTTACGGTATAGTTAGTGCACGAATCAAACCCAACTTCGCATGTCATACCTAATTCGCTAATATCGCGTATGTATAATTTGCCTTGATTGTATTTTAACCATATATTATTTGTTTGGTCGTCTCTAATGCGATAAGTGTATTGCGTATGAAAAATCAAGTTGTCCATTAGTTCAAAACTCTCTCTCGAAGGAACTTGTTTTAGGAAAATGATGTCTATAGCGTACTCACGATACCACCCAGCTTTATCAGGTGACAATTCTTCGACTATGTTATCGTTTTTATCGGTAACTTGCCAAACCCAGCAATCTTCACTTTTTTTAACAAATCTGCCAAATGTATTTTGAGGTTGTCTATAAGGTTTAGTTTGGTTTTCTAATTTAATTTCTTTTTCTAACATTTTTAATATTCACTCCTTTGTGTAGGTTGCCAATTAACTCTGTTCTTTTTCAAGTAAGAATTGATTCGGTCTCTACGTTCTTTTTCTTCACTATTCATAAATTCGCTTGTCGGCAATAATGAACGGCTAAAATCGCGGATATTTCCAGAAAATTCTATATCCAGTCTGCCATTTTTGACGACACGTTTGCTAATTTCTTTAAGGAATTCCTGACTTTCGCGGTCTCCTTTTTTAGCACGCGATTGAGCTATTGCGATTAACTCCTCTTCGCTTGAGGCTTTAATCCAGCCTAAATCTGTGTCTGAATCATTATCTAACCTATATTGACTTTGTAACATAGCTGTTTCACCGCCACGAGTTGGCGCTGGCGATTGACCTCTATTTTCCGCTGCTTGACGCTTCGATTCTTGAATGCCTTTCAATATTTCTACTGCTTGCTCCATGCTTTCACGCGAATTTATTGTATCGGGGTTAAACGGAATCCCATTTTCCACATATTTTGCTTCAATTTCACGCTTCATATTATCCCATAACTCTGACTTTGCCGTTTCTGTGGAACTTTCAATTTGAACTTTCACGGTTTGTTCGCCGTTTTCATTTCCATAATTAATAATATCATCAGTCATGCTTTACTACCTCGTTAATTTGAATTTTAATATCGGGATTTTTGCAACATGGCGCAAGGTTAGCGAAAACAAAATCGCCGTTTTTACGCTGTTTTATGGGTTGAAAACAGATATGCGATTTACCCATTAAAGCGCATAAGTGACCTTCTTTTAGGCATTTAGGGTCGAGTTTTCTGAGGGTAATTTCAGGTAAATCATAAAGCTTATTTTCAATTTCAATTTTAACCATTTTAGCTCACCTTTTTATCCGCTGTTGAATCAGTACGTCCAAAAGTTGGGGTTCTGCCGCTATCCTTGCCTTTAACCAAGGTTTCCTTAGGAACTTGCTCGGTCAAATCGAAGTTGAACCGCTTCATTTCAGGTTCAATCACTGGGTCAGAATTTGCCCTGACATCACTTCCATAAGCTAAACCTGATTGCGGATTCACGCTATAATCGGGTTTCGCTGGATCGTCTGAAGCTTTTCTCTCGTTTATTTTATTGGTTTCACCATGCATTTGGGTTAAATCAAATTCCGAGATAACCGCGTCATACTGAGCCTTTAGGGTTTGAGGGTTCTTTTTTGTCATGCAATCACCTACCCAACAAGTTTTTCCTTTATTTCTTGATTAATTTCTGCCTCGGTTTTATTTGAACCGCTAATCATGGCTGGACTACCGAAAAATGTCAAGCTGACTTCACACCCATTTATCATTAACCAATAGCCGAATTTCTTATATTGCGCACCAACAGCCACCATGCTTTCAATTAATTCCCTGACGATTTCAACTTTAGGCTTTCCAGTGTCATCGCTCAAATATGTTAATTCGTCGCTAAGTTTAGCATCAATGTTTAATGTTTTGTAAGTTTTATTTTTAACTTTAGTCATTTTAATCACTTATTTTTATGTGCAAATGCGTTTCCTTCAATATAAATCTATTTATTTAAGGCTACAAAAAGTGTTAATTTGGCAAAAACGGTTTAATCAATTGATTAATTGTAAAAATAACCTATTTAATCAATTGATTAAAGCATAGAGCTAAATATCTGACTTTGCAAGTTAAAAGCGGTGAGAAAATGGGAGATAATGCATGTTACAAGATGGGGGCGAGAGACCAGATGGGGTATAACTATGAGATATTGGAAGTGCTACCCAAACTAATTGAAGTTGGTTTTGGTGAGTACATAGTCTACCATAACCCAGTTGATTATTTCAAGTGGGCGCATACGAGAACTGTAGGCGTAGATATGGAAATGCAAGTGGGTGATTGCAGACTTTGTATAGAAATGAGTTATTGCAGCAAGAACTACTACTATAGACGAGCGTGGTTCACTAAATGCAGATTGACACGTTTCAGAAATTGTCCAAAACCAGACAGTCATACATATTGGATATTGTTAACGAATAGACCAGAAAACTTCAACCCCGTTAAGGAAATTGCCGAGCAATTTTCTATTTGCATAGTGGGCATAGATGAATTAATGGAATTAATTATTAATTTAAAATCAAATAATAATCTAACTACTGTAGTTACAAATCAATTAGCTGTTGTTAACTATCAAGTCAAATAAATTAACTAACTAATTAAATAATCAATTAACTAATCAAATCAATACAATACTACGTGTATATATCAGAAAGCAATCCAGAACACGAAAGGCTGGCTGGATAAACAAATGAGCCGATTATTTGTACGATTTATCTAAATAACCACATCTGTGAGTTCTATGTTAGTTATTTAGTTTTGTTTAGGTTGTTAACCACGTTTTCGAACCAATCAAGGAATTCAAGAACTGATTCGTGTAATGTTCTGATTAAAGGAATGAGTTCTATTCTACCCTTCATGTGAGGTCTATTTAGATATTCTCGCCCAGCATGCCATTCATTCCATCTTAAAAGCTCTTGTCTATTCAAGGCTAAGGAAAAGGGAATTGTATATCCGACTACTCCTCTGTCTTTATTTTTATTAAAAAAGGCTACTATTTCAGCGGCGTGACCTGAATCAATTGATGGGATTCTGTAATGCAGAACGTAAACTCGTAATCTCTTTCCAAACGCTTGTTCATGTCTTAATCCAGATTCAACTAATTTTTGTCTATATTGCTCAGTAACCTGCGGATTTCTCAGCGTATTTTTAACTGTCGTCATATGGTCAATCAATGCAACATAGCTTGCCAAATAGTTGTTTAAGGCATTGCTGTAATCTTCGATAACCTTTTCGAATCTTTCTCTTGAGAATTTTCCATCGAAGCAACACTTATAATAATCGCCGTGTCGTGCATCAAGTTCTTTGTAATTGTTCTCAAGATATTTCCTTGTATTTTCTAAGTCTTTTACAAGTTCATTGATATTTGGGTCTTGCTTTGCACCCTTTTCTATCATAGCAATTATCTCAACGGTAGCTTAAACAATTCGGGGTATTAGCCTTTGCTAAGTCTAAATGAGCGAATAGGGCAAAAAATAGTCTGGTTTTAGAATGCATTCATTTTTTTCCCTGTTTTGGCGTCGATTTTCAATTTCTTATTCTCTTCTATTTTTTTATTTAAGTCTTTTCTTGCTTCTGCTTCTGCTTTGAGTCTGTGTCCTTCAGGATTACTTATGCTAAAAACATAATCTTTAGTAATTTGTAACTCTTCCTTGATTTCTTTTAACTCTTCTAATATCTGTTTTAGAATTTCGGTTTGTTCATTGCTCAATGTTATCACCTCTTTACTGTCATTATAACACAAAAAAGTCATTAATATGGGTTTATTTAACTTAATAACTTAATTTTAGCCTTATTTCTTGCTGTAACAATTTCACAGCTGTAGCGTCCCGACAAACTGGTTTAGATGCTGCTTCAATGATTAGCCGCAATGATTAGCCGCCGTGATATTTCCGAATATATTCTATCGCGTCAGTTGAAACTCGCCATGATTTGTTTTGGTTGTCATATGTCAGATAGCCTTCTTTCTCTAATAACTTCATGAAATCGTCAAAGCCATAACCACCGAGAACAACCCAATCTCTTTGACCTTGCCAATATTGATATTGCTGTCTCAAAAAATCGGTTGTTCGCGGTGTTTGACATAAAATCGCTATTCTTCTTGCATCTATATCATCTAAAATCGAGTTAGGTTTGCTCAATTCTGGTTTCCTATTTCTAAGGGCGAAGTAAACGCCTAAAATAATACCTAATAATGAAAAAATAATGACGCCCAAAAAGTAAAAAGCAGAAATCTTTTCATCCATAAAGTTAGCCCAAGGTTTCGGTAGGTTAATTTTGCCCAAGAACTCTAAAATTGTCAGAATTGAAGCTATTATTCCCACTATTACTCCTATAGCAACAACAATTTGCCATGTTTGGCTTTCCCATATTGACTTCTTTGTCACGTTAACCAATCCTTCTTTACCAGCGTTACTTTAAGAATCTTGTTGTAAGGGCAAAAAAGCACATAAGGGCAAAAAATTAGGCTGTTAAAGTTTGTTTCTTGTTTCCAATAGCCGTGTTTTTTTCCGAATCTTCGCCTTTGACTTCAATAACAACTTTATACCGCGAATTAGGCGCAAGTTTTAGAAGCATTTCAGACCAAACATCATGCAAACCAGCACTTGCAGAAATGGTTTCAAACGGAAAAAGCAAACTCACATAGTCGCCCTGTCTTAACTCACCATAATTACCCAAATATTCTCTGTCCCCGTTTCTAATCCATGTATATCTGACATTTCTCATGGGTTCTTCTTTTTGTTCAACTTTTTCCTGACCGTTGTTGTTATCGAACCTAACTTGCAGAAGATTTGGAGACGACCCATGAGTATCTTTTATCTCAAAACTTGCAGCGAGATTTGAACAGATTTTTTTCCCCTTGTTTGTTACCAATGCTTTTAATTGATACCCTTCGATACCGTGAGAATTCTTTTTAACAAATTTTAGGTCACTAATTTGGAGAGAGACTTTAGGCGCAATGCCAAACATAAGAAATATTGGCAAAAGAGCAAGAAGAAGAGGGTAAATTATCACAAGCAACACACCAACAACTATTCCAACATTTATACTAATTATTCCGTTATTGACTAAAACCGCTATAATTGCAAGTGAGATTACAGTCAAAAGAATTGATATGAGGTTTCGATTCAAACACCACACCGAAGCTAAATGTGATTACTCTGTCAATAAGAGTTTTGCCTTTTTGAAAGCACGCAAATTTTAAATCCGAACTGTATCAAATAGAATCGAGCCGAAAATGAAAATAACGCCGCTTATTGGAATCGGAATATTGTTGTTAGTTATTGGTTTCGTTGTTGCGTTTTTTGCTGGTGGAGAATTAATATCCAGTGCCATTCTGACAATGACTTATGCCATACTTACAAACATGCTACCAAACATCCATATTTTACAAATAATATCGGCAATCACAACCGCACTTGTTTGCATAGTTAGCGGTGGCAGTTTAATTTTCTTTGAATTTCCCAGAGAAAAGAAAGCAAACAAAGAAAAATTGGAATATATTTGGACTGCAAAAAGAGAAGAAGTTAAAGAAGAAGATTTTGAAGAAACAAGAAGATGCTTACTTAATTCTTATCACTCTTATGTCCAAACCCACGCTGGCTACATAATTGCGTTGATTATTGGGTTGTTTGCGCTGATCTCCACCTTCAAAAGTTTTTTTGGCTATGGTTCATGGGGCATTGGTGTTTTCGGTTTCTTAATTTTCCTAATTGTGATGGCTTCTGGGTTCATGGGTTTCAGAATAATCTATTGGTCAATTTTAGCAAGCGCAGCCATAACCATTCCAATTGCTCAAGCGATTGATTGCTTCAATGAGTACAACAGAGCTGGGAAGGCATACTTAACAAAAGCACCCAATACAGAGATAATTCAAATGGGAATAAAAAAAGTGATTCAAAAAGACTTAGATGAGAATATCTATCCTTTCTGGAAAAGATGGGCTATCAAAACTGCTGGGAAAAGTTTCTAAACGAGTTGAGAAGGCAGCCAATTTTTTGAAAAATTAGCAAAACCATAATAGCTGAAACAAGACTAATCAGAATTGTTCAAGCAAAAGTCAGAGACAGAGAAAAAGCCAATAATCACGGCAATGTTAAATAAAATCAGTTAGAAGGTGATTAAAACGGCAAAACAAGAAATTATATGTTGCCGCTGTAGAAAAGTTGCCGAATTGCATCAGGGAAATATACCCTTTATAGCATCAGTTTATCAAATTTCCGATACGAAAAAAGACCGCGAATTCATAAACGAAATGGCTAACATGGTTTTAACAAACAAGGAATCCGTACAATTAGAGATAACTAAAGACATGTTAATCGTTAAAAACTTCTATTGCTCCAACCAATGCAGAGACCAAGATTCAGCGGAACACAAACTAAAAGAAAAACCTTAAGCCCATAATTATTTTTTTACCCCAAAAATTTTTTTAGCCCTTTATAGCCAGAATGATAAGCTAACCCCAAAATATGTGAGAGGCGGAGACTGGCGGAATTGGCACGTTTTATATGCAAACCAGTAGAGGAGTTAAATTTGAGCATATTTTAACAAAATCGCCGCATTTAGCGGCGTTTTGCAATTTAAAAATCTAACCTTAACCTAAAATTTAACCTAAAATTGTCGGTTACTGATATGAAACTGGATGAATCAACCTAAAACATGGCAAAAGTTATCAAATTTTAATCAAAAGTCAATAGTATCATGATTCAATGGGCACATACAGCGTTAAGGCGAATGCTCTATTTTTGAGGGGTATTTTGGGGCTTATTTAGGTTAAATTTCGAATTAAATTAGGCTGGGAATCATGGAGTATAGAATCTGGAATCTGGGAATTAATCAGTTGATTAAAAATTCGGCTATATAGATTAAAATTCTTAGATTTTAGGTTCAAAAAAAGTTAAAGAAAATAGATTATTGGCTGTTGTTATCGCCGTTTCCTATTTCCTTCATAACTCTTTCAAGGTCTCTCTTTTCAATAGCGGCGCTTAATTCGTTTATGAATGAATCAAGGTCAGGAATTACCGTTTCAGTTGTCATGAAAGTATCAGTCATTTCGCCTTTTTTGGTTTCGGGAACCTTCATTTCAATTTTTAACGGTATGTTAAATTCCGCTGCCAGTTCTTTTATTGCTTCTGCCATGACTTCTTTAGGCGTGATTTTTTCCATTAGCTTTAATGATGCTAACAGCTTGAAACGTTCTTTTTTCAGTTGTTCCAATTCTTTAGTCACCATGCCATTTCCATTGGTAGCTTTAGTTAGGCTGATTAGGGGTTCAACCAGTTTAAAGGCTTTCATTGGTTCATTATTGCTCTGAATGTACGTCTTTAGGCTTGATTCAATATGTTTTCCGCACATGTACTTCATTACTTGCGTGTCAACTTTTCCAAACATAATAGTGATTCCGAATTTGCGGAGACAATGCCAGCGAACCCTTTCCAGCTTTCCCAGTTTAATATGTGCCTTTTCTGCCAGTTTCTTTAAAATATCGTTTAGCATGTCTTCGCGGTAGGGGAACAGATAACCGTCTTTCGCTGGGTAGGCTTTCAAGTATTGTTCTATTAATTCAATGGCTTCTTTTGATAAATGACAACTGCAAGGTTCAGATTCTTTTTCCGTGATTATTTCGAATTCAATGGTTTGCGGTTCGCGTTTCTCGTTAACGGCTAACTCTTTTTCACGGTTTATGAATAACTCTATTGTTTCACGGTCTAATTTGGTAAAATCGCCAACTCTTAACCAAAGGTTGGTTCCAACGTCTAAAATGGTTCGCTCTCTTAAATCACCTAAATTGAACATATCGCGCAATTCGAAAATCGTGAATGCATGGTCAGTGTTTAGGTTATGGATTTTTTCAGAACTGGGTAATTTATCTTTTTGAATCTCCAAAGGATAGCGGTTAAAGTTGAAAAAGCTTCTAACCCCAGTTACAGTTGTTAGGCTTGAACCTTCAGTTAGATGCTTTTGCTTTTCGTTTTTAGTGACATATTCCGTCTTTAGCCAGTTGAAAAATTTCGGAATTTCATTATCGTAAAAGAATTTTATTCCGTTATCAGTGCTCTGGCGTCGCTGTTGCATATCGGCTAACTGTTGGTCTCCGCTAATCGGCAAACCGTGAGTTTTAGAATATTCAATCCATAAACCCCAGCGGTTAACGTACTGACCGCGAGATGATTCCTTGCAAGATTCAAGCCAGTCTTTAACGCTTTTAGAATTATCCATTATTGCCAGCGTTTCAAGGAATTCTTTTCTTCGCTTTTCTGGGCTTTTCTTTGCGTTAACCATTTAGCTGTCACCTTCTTTTAGGTTTAAGCAGTTGATTAAATTTTTGGGGTTTAGGTTACTGGATGCTTTGTCCAGTTTCACAAAGAAAAATTTCTTAAAGAACCGCAAACCGCCACACGTTTGCACTCCTATAGTATTATCCCGATTTTTGCCAGCTGCAATTGAGCGCTTGGCTAATTTTTTGATTATTTTAGACTTTTATAGCTTAAAATAGCGTTTCATAGCTTAAAATAGCGTTTTATAGCATATTCTAGCGTTTTCTAGCGTATTATAGCGTATTCTAGCTTACAGTTGCAGCCGATCCAAGCCCCAATCCAAGAAAGCAACCCAAAACACAAACAAAAAAATTTGAACTAAGAAATGTTGTGGGGTTTAAGCTAGGTAGACGGTTACGTTTCCGTCTTTGTCTTTTGCTGCTCGAACCTTGATTTTTCTCGGAGGTTTCTCGATGCCTCTGTTCCAGATTCTCTGGTTAAGCTCCTGGCTTATTATGAGTCTGGGCAACTCTTCTTCTTCCTCTTCTTCGGTAACTTTCATCTCTAGTTTCATGTGCTTGGTGATGAAAATCTTGATCAGCTGCATCGCTCGGGAAGCACGCTTATTCGGCGGCCTAACCAACGCTCTCCCCAATGGGATCGTGTAGGTTCGTTCTTCAACGATTTCTTCTTCTTCCTTCTTTTTGCGTTTAGGTTTAGCTTCCTCTTCTTCAGCAACAGCTTCCTCAGGCTTCGCTTCAGCCGTCGGCTCCCCAACTACTTCGGGAACTTGTTCCTCAACGGTTTCTTCTTCAGCAAGCGCCGGCAACTCTTCTTGTTCAGTGACTGTCTGCGTTTCTTTTTTGTCTTCACTAATCATCTACATCTACGTCTCCTATGCCTTTATCTTCCTAGTTCGCCAATTGCGCCTTTGCTTAGGGTTATTCCTAACTTTACCGTCAGTTCGGGCAATTACCCATGTGGGAACAGACGTTGCGATCTTGCCAGCTTTGGCTAATCGAAGCTTCTTGGCTGTTGGTTTAACTCGCGCCATACTTTCATATCCTTCTAATTGTTGGTTCTCGCTTCCGTGATTGAAGCTGAATTAATATCTGTTTAAGCTGAGCATCCGACATCGGAATAGGCAACTTCCCTGTCTGCGCCATCTGAATTAGCTGCATCTCAATCTGCTCCGCAAAGTCCTGCTTAACCATCTTTAGGTTGTTTAGTCTCTGTTGAGCTTCAGGCGCCAATATCTTTCTTAACAGCGCCTGTTTCTGAGCATCTATCTGCGCTTCTTCTTGACTTTGTCTTTGCTCGTCACTTACGCGACGCTGCATCGACGATAACTTTCGTCTACGGATTTGGTCAAGCTCGTCATCCGACATTGCGTCTATTCGCCTTGATACTTCTTCAGCGCAGGGACAGTCTTAACTACTTCTTTATGCAAGTCTCCAGCGACCTCTTGAAGCAACTTACGACCCTTAGGAGTCATCCGTCTACCCTGAGGCTTAGTGGTTTGAACTAAACCTGCAGTTTCAAGCTGCTGAAGAATCTTGCGAATGTTACTTCCACCGGCTTTAGTAGCATGCGATTTTTTAACGCCGTTATTTTTTCTTCCGCCATAATCAGCCCGCAGCTTCTCAAGCCCGATTGGACCATGAACATAGACTTTTCGGAGAACAGACGCGCTCCGGGTGTACCACCAATTTGGGTTCTGCGGCTGTTTTTCAACATGGGTGCCTGTCTTTGCGAAGGCTGCCCATGGAAGAGGCTGGACTTCATCAACGTTTTCTCTAAGATACTTTGCTAAACGATCGATGAACTTTGAAGATGGAACATCATGAGGAGTAGTCAAGATTACTCTAATCCTTTGTTTTTCCTTGCAGTAAAACAATGAAGCCAAATATAAATATT
>JBEKVK010000026.1:0-16291 GCA_049514075.1 Bathyarchaeia archaeon
CCAATCGCAGTCGAACAATACACTGACTTCCCAGAGCTAGGACGCTTCGCAATCAGAGACATGGGTACAACAGTAGCAGCCGGCGTCATCAAAGAAGTAACCAAAAAGGGACCATAAACCCCTTCCACTTTATTTTTGTTCTAAATCAACATTGTAGTCTTTTTAATCTTAATCCATCATTACTTTAGCAGACACAACGTATCCACTAAATTTTCAGTCATTATTACTTTAGTTGATTCTGAATTGTTGTAGGGGCTTGACAGTCACAAGCTTGTATATCCTATGTTGCTAAGTGCCTTTACTAAGGTATGAGTTAATGGATCATAAATCAAAAAACTCCAACCTTTTGCAAAAGAGCTTTCAGAATAAACCGAAAGAACGCTTGAGGGGAAGGCTTGCGTCCATATCACTAAATGAAGTACCGCTAGAAGTAAGACGCAAGGAAGCAAAAGAACCCCTTTTCCTAACGCGATACGAGTAAAATCAGAATTGAGTTGGCTATCTATTTCTTTTACATAATTGGAAATGTTTTTCCCGTTTTAGCAGACAAATTTCTGAGAAAACGCAGGTTTAGTGATCGCCAAGCTCACGGTTAGTTTTTATATTTGATTCTTTCAAAGAGAAACTGGTGTTTGATATTGTTTAGGGGAAGCAAAGCTGACGAGATCAAGGAGTTCGCAGAAACTCCGTTGCAGAGAAATGGCCTCGCTTTGTATTATCTGGGTGTATCAGGCTTCATAATAAGAAGCGTCGACCACACAGTCCTAATTGACCCAGCGGGGATGCTCAAAGGCAACGAATTAGATATGATAAAAGCGGTTAATCTAGTTCTTTTTACGCATGACCATTTGGACCATTTCTCATCAGGTAAAACCCAAGATATCTGCAAGAAAACAGCTTCACTCATAATTGCTGAGGCTAAAGTAGCCACGAAACTTAATGGAAAAGTACCTGCAGAAAAACTTGTAAGCGCCGAAAATGGCAAAAGCTACATTTTAAGCGGTGTCACCGTAACAGCCATTCAAGGAATCCACCGCGGACCGATCATGCTTTACCAGCTGAAAATGGACGGCATAACAATTTTCCACGGCGGCGACTCTGGATACGTCAACCTCAAAGACTACCCTTCACAAGTGGCGATAGTTCCTGTTGGACGAATGTCCCCAACAGCTTCCCCTGAAAACGCATACAAAATGGTCGTTGACGTCAAACCCGTTGTTGCAATAACTATGCATGGGTCAAACAAACAGAAGCGGCAGTTCGAAGAAAAAGTCAAAAAAACCTACCCACAAGTAACAGTGCATATCATGGCGCCTTTCACAGCAAAAACTTTGTCGCTTTCTCAAAAGCTCTAATCCGGCAAAAGCGCACATCGACGCTTTCGTCCTGTTTGCTTTTAGAGTAGCGCAAGTGAAATAAGGATGCGTCTGCGGTATCGTATTTTAAGGTTGACATTATGTCTGGAGCAGAAACATTGCTTCCCTACGTTAACAAGAAGAAACCTGGTGAAGAACCAACCATCATCATTGACAGCCGAGAAGCAAGCAGCGCAGCAAAAATTGCCACGGGCTTAATAGAACATGGCGCTAACGTCCAGAAGCAGATGCTGGAGAAAGGTGACTACGTGCTTTCCGACCAATGTGCAGTTGAACGCAAAACTGTCAACGACTTCGTTTATACATTGACAAGGAGATACCTTTTCGAACAAATTTTCACTCTAAAAGAGGCATACCCGAAGGCGCTTATTGTGCTCGAGGGATATTTGCCAATCATTTACAAGTACAGCAACATTCAGCCCAGTGCGATTTGGGGCGCAATGTTCAATCTAGCGAAAAACGGCATCGCAATAGTTAACACTTCCAACCAGAAAGAAACAGTTGATTTCCTATACACCGCCGCCAAGCAAGAACAAATTGTTGAAAAGAGGAGTCCTGTGGTACATGCTTTCAAGAAATGCGACACGATTTCAGACGCCCAAGTCTACTTCGTCGCCAGCCTACCTAACATCGGTAGGGAAAAAGCAGAAGCCATTCTTGAAGCCTATCAGACCCCGTTGAATGCTCTGATTAACGCAGACGACTGGTTGAAATCTGTGAATGGGCTCGGACCAGTGATAACGAACAAAGTCAAAGAAGTTTTAAGCACACCCTACAACAACAAAGCATGCGAAAACCCGTAAGCTGCTTTTGTTCTAAGTTCTGTTAAAACAAGTAGCCATAAAGAAAAGAAAACCATGAGTTGACTAGAGTTTTACTATTTGCGCGTGTGGTACGCCGTCGATTTTTATGACGGCCTCGGGGTGAACGTATCCGTGGGAAATTGCTTTCTCTACGCAGCATTTGCCTACAAGGTTCACTATGGTTGAGTTATTGATCATTCCAATGGCTTCGTCAACTGTTGTTTTTCCGCCGTTGTAGAACTCGTCTTTTATGTGGAAAACAATTTTTCCTTCCCTCAGCGTTTTCCCCAGCAATTCGCAGTCACAGATTGCCAAAAGGACGTTTCTACCGACTTTTTTCAAGTTAACGTAGACTTCCAATCAGAACCACTCACAATTGCTTTATAGCTGATTTTGCCCCGCAGGCGTTACATACCAAAAAAGATAAACGTTTCTCCTTAACAACCCTAGTGTCTGGACGCTTACAAACTGGGCAAACAACGTAGCTTTCTAAGTATCTTTGCAGGAGCCTATCGAAACTGTCCCGCTGAAATTTGCCTTGAAAAATTGCTCTTGAATCTTGGAAGGTTGCGGCAGTAGCCATTTCTCTTGTGAGGAACTTCAGGATATGCTGGGGATCACGATCTAAGGCGTCAGCGACTTCTTTAAAATTCGAAATTATTGTTCTCATGCCCACCATGTTAACCATTAATCTAGGCAATTCTAATCGTTCATGCTTTTGGGAGACTTCTGGCATTTGAGAGCAAGCCTTCTTTAACAAGTCATCGTAATTAAAGGACATATTAGTACATCTCACACTGTCAATGGGTGCACCATGTATTTAAAAATTATAAACCAAATACCGTTAATGAACCATAAAAAGAATGGTTTATTATGGATAATCGTTATAAATTCCACCACTACGACAATATGCAATAGACACCAGAGGCTTCCTCGTGACAAACGAACAAAACTTTAACCAAAAAGAAGAAATCATCCAACAAATTCAAAAGCTCAGAGAAGAAGCTAACAACGCAAATGTACAAATCAAAAACTGCATTGATAGACGAAACGAGCTGAACGAGGGAGTTAAGAAGAGTCGTGAAGAAATTAATCATTTAAAGGCTGAACGTGACCAGATAAACGAAAGAGTCAAAGTTCTTAAAAGCCAAAGAAACGCGATCAGGGCACAATCTGACCCAATCACCGAAGACATAAACGCTTCGAGGGCAAAAATCGCTGAACTAAAGAAAACTTTGCCCCGTGAAAGCCAACGGGCGTTGCAAGAGGAGCACGACGCGATTGAATGGAAAATTTCAACCACTTCCCTTGACTTACAAGAAGAAAAAAGGCTGATAGAGAACGTCAAACAACTTGAGATACTTCTTAGAGGCTACAAAAAAATCGACTCCCATAACACCAAAATCAAGAATTTTCTGGCTCAGCGAAAAACGTTCGACGAACAAGCTGACGTGCTTCATAAAGAGTTAACAGAGTTAGCTTCTAAAAGTCAAGAAATCCACTCCAAGATGATCGAAAAAGTAAATTTCATGAACATCAGCAGAGCCCAAGCTGATGGCCAACATCAACTTTTCATCAAAACAAAAGAAGAGACTATACCTCAAATATACGAAAAGATTGGACAGCTGGTAGGTCAACTCAACAGCGTGAAAGCTGAAATGGCCAAAGAAGCAAAGACGGCTGCTGAAATTAGGGCAAGTGAAAGAGCCATCACTGAGAAAGCTAATCAGGAACAGCAACAGTCTAACAAGGAAAAAGAGCAGGCCATTAAAGAGAAGATTGGTGCTGAAGCAAGGAATAAGCTACAGAAAGGCGAAAAAGTAAGTTGGGATGAATTCCAGCTCATGATGGATGATGACTCTAAAGAGGACTCTGAAACACAAGATTAAAGTTAAGTCGAAGGGTATAGTTGGATTGAATCCAGAATGGCAAAGAAGGAAACGCAAGACCAAACGCAAAAGCGTATCCTAATTTTATGCGTCGACCGGGACGGTGACCTGGAAGTCAAAGCAGGAGTAAAAACGCCGCTTCTTGGAAGAACAGCCAATCTGGATGGAGCTGTAACCTTAGCATTAAAAGACCCTGAAGAACCCGATGCTAACGCGATGTTTGAAGCTGTCCGTTTACATGACAGGTTACAGAATGAGAAGCAGCCGGAAGAAATCTTTGAGGTTGCAACCATATCTGGCTCTGAGTTAGGGGGCGTTAGCGCGGACCGAAAACTTGTCGCTGAACTAAACAACTTGCTCGATTCATTCAGCGCAAACGAGGTTATTCTGGTTTCAGACGGCTACTCTGACGAGGCTGTTTTGCCTCTTGTGGAATCTAGAGTGCCTGTATCTTCAGTTAGACGAATAGTGATAAAGCATAGCGAATCTATCGAGGAAACCGCTGCAGTCTTCACAAAGTACGTTAAACTGCTCGTCGAAAACCCACGTTATGCCCGCATAGCGCTAGGTTTGCCGGGGTTGCTTGTTCTTATTTTCGGGATTTTATGGGGAATCAACAACTTTGTTTACCCAGGTGCCATTGACTACTTCGGGATTGCCATTGTTATTGTCATTGGCGGCTTCTTGCTTATCAAAGGGTTCGGCGTTGACAAGTCAGCCAAAGACGCCTACACATGGATAAGGGAGTATACTCCACCTTCGTTGCCCATGCAAATCTCAAACTACACTATTTTCGCGGGAATCTTGTGCATAGCAGTTAGCGTTTACCTGGGCGTGCAAAACGTCAACATTAACGCGGCGCCGTTTCCATCTTCTGTCGAAGGCTGGCTTGTTGCCACCCCGAAAATAGCCACCTTCTTCATCAAAGGAGTAGAAACCCTGATTGTGATAGGCGCAATAATAGTTCTTTTCGGACGAAGCGTACGCTTATACTTTGAAAGAGACTCAAAGATGCTGAGGAACATCGGCTTAATCGTTTCAGTTGCGTGGTTCCGATGGATCCTTGATGCAACCGCAAACGTACTCTATAACCCGATCAAGTCAGGCGGCGGGGCAGTGTCTGTTCTTAACGACCCGATTTTCTCAGTCTTCATTTACACAATAATTGTTGGAATCCTAATTGGGATAGCGTCTGTGCTGTTGATTTTCATCGTCAACAGGTCGTCCAAAGACTTCTTTCAAAAACCTGACAAGGACGAAAGCGCTAAATGAATGGGTTTCGCCAAGATTCAACCCGTGAATTAGAGCAAGATTTAATTGCGTGCAATCTGGGAATAAACGTAATGCGGCTCATAAAAAACACGTTTGAACAAACACTTAACATTTGGAGTCAGGCTTAATGCTTAAGAAAATGCTTTCCTTTATAGGAGCATACAAGCTTTACGAGAAATGGCTTTGGCAGCAAGTCAAGGGCGGATTAAAACCTGAACATGTCGCCATAATTTTGGACGGAAACAGGCGGTGGGCAAACGGGCAGGAAAGTGACCCAATGCTAATACAAGATAAATGGGGTCATAGACGTGGTGCTGATACGGTTGAGCTACTTTTAGATTGGACCCACCTGATTGGCCTTAAGTACGTGACTCTTTACACATTTTCCACTGAGAATTTTTCTCGGAAATCTGAGGAGGTGGAAAAGATTATGCAGATTGCGGAGGAGAGATTCCGTAAACTGTTGAAAGACGAGCGCATACATAGAGACAAGGTTCATGTAAAGATTATCGGCAGGGTAAATCTTCTGCCTAAAGGTTTGCAAGAAGCCATCGCGGATGTTGAGAAAGCTACAGAAAATTATGACTGTTATTTTTGGAATTTTGCTTTTGCCTACGGAGGAAGAGCGGAAATTGTTGATGCTGCTAAGTCTATAGCTGAAAAAGTTAAGAACGGCGAGTTGGAAATAGCTGATGTCACGGAGAGCACGTTTCAAAAGTATCTTTACACTTCTCATATGGTGGACAAGCAGGATCCAGATATGATCATACGTACTTCGGGTGAAGAACGACTAAGCGGATTCCTGCTCTGGCAAGCAGCATACAGCGAACTGCTCTTTTTAGACGTTTACTGGCCTGATTTTCGTCTAATCGACTTGTTAAGAGCTATAAGAACGTTTCAACTTCGAAAACGCCGATTCGGGGCGTAACCTAAAATTCTGTTTAAATGGGTTCATTTGTTTAAATGGGTTCATTAAATATGACAGCGAACAAGTAACTAACACGTCCTCTATGGAACTGACAATTGAAGATTGAAAGAGGGAATAGTTTTTAAGCAGTTGGTGGCGGAGGAGGCGGCGGAGGCGGTGTTTGTGAAGGCTGAGTTCCCTTTGGCTTCCTAAGCAACATCAAAGCTACGACAGCAACTACAACAATTACTACTACGACAATTATGGGTAAAAGTGGAAATTGCGAAGGAGAGCTTGAAGCTTTGGGAGTCGGAGTATTTTGGTTTGGTGTTGAACTTCCAAGAGGCAGCGAATCAATAACGTAGCTGAAACTACTTATTTCGTTTGTTAACTGCAGTGTATTGTCTGCGGGGGTTGCAATCCATCTTGTTGGATGACCTGGGAGAAGAGGGGCATTTGGTGTATTTACGTAATCTGTGAAATTTAATCCCACAACTGTCCCGGCACTGTTGTAAAAGGTTGTGACAACCCAAATATATCCTATCGTCTCCGTTCCGTTGTTGACAATAGTTCCTCCCGTTTCATAGGTCCCGCTGTTGTTAAAACTAAAGGGTTGCTGAGGAACATTCAAACCTGAATAAGGAACAATGCCGGTGTCAGTAACAGAAAGTACCGTTACCGTTACAGAGGCAACGGAAGAAGCCCAGTTCGGATTTGACGCGCTTGAAACGGGAAAGTCAATAACAAAAGGTGCCTTCTGCCCCGGTGGCGTTTCGAACACGAAGGCGAAACCTTGCGCAGTAGCAAGCGTCGTTCCATTAGCGTCCAAAGCAGTCCCACTCACGGTGACGTTCTGTATGAAGCTTGAGCCAACATTTTGTAGTTCGCCGACAACAACCAAATCCCCGGCACTTGACGCCAAAGTGCCACTTGAAGAAGCAATATACCAACTCTTAGACAAAACTCTAGCTTCTGAAGCGCTTGCTTTCACATTCGGTACTAACAAAATTGGAAATACGGCCAAAATCAAAACTGCAAGAATCACAACAGCAATTGTTTTTTTCAAGTTAGCCTCTCCAAGCGTTGAAATAACTTCTTATTTATAGTTATTAAAAGTTTGCCATATTTTTATCCAAACCAGAAATTAATGCGCCCTTCCTCAAAAACTGTTTTTTGAAACTTAAAATCAACCTCATCTTCATCTATGATTGAGTCTAAATAAAATTAATATAGGCTTTATGTGTCGTCAATTATTGCTGAGATGCAAAATTGAAACAAAACCTTTGATCCTTCCTGAAGGCTAATAGTAAAGAAGTAAGTGAAAAATGAAAGGGAAATTTGATGGACACATCAAGGCTCCAGCAACTATGTCTGCTCAGTATCCAAAAGGCCCCGAAACAAAGAAAACGCTGCTTGAGTCGGCAAAACTACGAAAATGCCTGGCTAACACCTTAGTTCGTTGTTTTACGCAGAAAAACAGTTAATCTTTTCTTTTTAAAGTCTGGTTATAAGTACTGCTATTATGCCTGTTAAGAATACCCCGTCGAATGTGCCTGCTCCACCGATGCTGGCAACTGGCGCTCCCAGCTTGGGAATTTTCTTCAAATTCAACAGGTCTGCGCCTATAAGTGTTCCAAGGGTACCGGCAACATAAGCAACAGTTCTGGGTTCACCAGGAGAAAGAAGAAAGGCTAGAACTGCCGCAGCGATCGGCGGAATGAAGACTGGAGTAGCTATCCCTACACCCTTTACAGGTCTTGCCACTGAGTGGGTTACCAACGCAACAGCTAAGACTCCTATGAGGCTAAGGACAATCAGTGAAAATGAAGATTTGCTTAGAAGGTAAATGCTCACGGCGGTGGGGATAAGGGCGCCTCCGACGTTGACGGCAACGACTGTTATGGTTTGTCCATATTCTACCCAGGGAATTCTATAGGAAAGGCCATACCAAGTCACGTATTCATCGCGGATCATTGGTATGGTGGCTCGAAGTTTAAGTAGCGGAATGTTAATGAAACTTCCAACTAGGGTGCAGATTAAAAGAAGCATGATAGTAAGCGAGGTAAATCCAACATCTGAGAATGCGATGCTTACGGCCCCGAAAAAAATCAGGGCAACAGCGGCACCCAATAAGACCAGTAGAACTACGAAGAATAGCAGGCTGTGAGGAAAGTAGATTGTCTTGCGGCTCATGAATCTTCAGCTATTTTGCGTCATTTAAATTTGGAGAGGTGCTCTTATTTACCTTATGCAGTAAGCATAATCCTGTTTTTTCAAAGCCGCCAACTGGTTTTTGCCATTTGGGGAAATGTTTATTTTTTGCTCAGCTTCTAAACGCCTAATTACGAGGCTATAGGGACCTGTCTGAATTTCAAAAGAAAAATCATAGTTGCTTCTACTTGCCTCATTATCGCAGTTGTCGCAATCACGTTATTCGTCGTCATTAACCAGCAAAGCCCCAGCATGGCAGCTTACAAAACACAGGCTCAAAGAATCTTTAACAATGCCTACGGCGCTTGGGAACAAATCAGAAATGGATCTCTTCCACACGTCAAACTCGTTGTAGTTACTAAGCAATGGGCAATTGACACTTGGGGCAAAGGTTACGCACAGCAAAACTTACCGGCGATAGCGGTCCAGCAGAACATCTACCAAGGACTCTTTTTGATTCCTCAGAACCGCAGCCTCTACCAGGCAACTGTTGACTGGGCTGGAAATTATGTTGCGGCAACTTGGGAAGGCAAGATCTACGTGATAAAAGAAAACTTTAACCCTTGGGATCTACCCAGCTCCGAAGCCACCTTCGTGCATGAGTTGACCCACATCTGGCAGCAAAGTCTTCCTGCGCCAACTACTTTTGACGAGGATAAAGCGCACACTGCACTCATTGAGGGCGACGCGACATTCATGGCTGACACTTATACGAATCTTACCAAGTCGGGGTACTTGCAAGCCAATTTGATGCCGTCTAACCCGGATTTTCCTGCGGATATCATAACCTTGGCCGACGTTCATCCTGACACGCTTTCAAACTTGGATTACTTCCCCTACACCGAAGGTGAAATCTTCGTAGGCGGCGGGTTCTCTACAGTCAACCGAGCTTACTCCGCAGGGTACGTTCCAAGCAGTACAGCGCAGATACTTAATCCAGAGTTATACTTTGAAAACGTCACTGCCAAGCAAGTAAGCCTTCCACATCCGACTGTCGGCAGCTGGAACCAAGAGCAGACAAGTTATGGGCAAAATTACAATGCATATGGCGAATACTTCATTGAGGACCTTTTGGGCAACTGGCTTTCCGAAACACAAGCTCAAACCATTTCAGCTGGCTGCGCAGGAGACAACTTCACCTATTATCAAAACGGCGGAAATAGCAGCAGCTACCTCTTCATATGGAACATACAGTGGAACGACAACTCCTCAGCTAACGCGTTTTTTACGGCTTTCCAAAATATCGCAAGAGATAATCAAGCCCTCGGCGAAGAAAACAATCAATGGTTCAGCAATGAACGGTACTTGTCAATAAGGCTAAATATAGATGAAAACTCAACATTCATTGCTTGCTCAACTGTTCAGGCAGCAGTTCAATCGTCTAATTTTAATTAGATGCAAAACCAATCGTCAAATTCAAGCGGGTTGACGACGTCCCCTCGCAACCAAGGTGACTCCGACGATAGCGAGACCAACTATAATTGCTGTCACGACTGCATAAAGCTCTGTTTCATTTGTATCATAAGTTTGTGAAGTATTTCTGTGGATAGGTGTAATCGGCGGCGGCTTAAATGAGCCTATGGCGTGGCTTGCCATTGGCATATCTGGCATGTTCGGGATCACGGCGGTGTCGTTCCAGTATATGACGTTTTTGTACCCTAAAGCGTCGATGGTTGCGTTACTGATCGGGTAGATTATGTCCAAATTGTTGCCGCACATCTGAAGAAATGTTACCACGCACATGCTTATGTCAGCAACGAAGCTCAGCGAAGTCGAACCATTCCAATTTGCATTCCACAATCCAAAAATCGTGTCATTTGGGCTGCGAAATCCAAAACCGAAATCTCGCGGAAGAACATAAACTGAACGGTCACTTGGCTGACTGATCGTTCTGGGGTTAGCTTGAGCATATTGCCAAAACTGCTTGATAGCATCAAGCTGTTTTGAGTCCAAAACGTTTTGAGTCCAATTTGCGTTCGTGTCAAATACTACTATGTATTTTGCGCCGTTTTGATAAGATAGTACCATGTCATTATAAAGTTCAGAGCAATTTTCCATGTAAGGATATTGTTTGGTAGCCCATGTTATCATGACTCCCCAGTTTTGGTTGAAGGTGGTGGCTGCTACTCTGCAAAGAGACATACTTAATTCTCGACTATAGTTTTCGTTTCCACTGTTCACTCCGAACTCGGTAAAAACCGTATTATACCCTGCTTCATAATCATACCAGTACAACCCGTAATCTGAAGTGAACAGTTGGTATTCTGTAGGGTAATCAAAATTGCGTGTTATACCCAACTTTGGACCGCGCAACCAGGAAGTTAAAGTTTCATTATATTGGTAAGCTGCATCGGTAAAGTTGTTTGCTGACACAAGAACGGGGTAAGGGGCTTGGTCAAGCGTCTTACCTCCGGGTTCATCGAAATAATAAATTCCCATAAATTTGCTGCCGAAATTTGCTGATGCTTTTCCAAGCCATTGCTTCGAAGGGTAACTGGGGTCGTCGCTGTAAACAAGGAAGTTCAACCCTTTGTCGTAAACGTATTGACTTATGACAGTAAGCCTGGTTTCGTTGTAAATTCCCCCGCCGTCGACGGTGTTGCCTATCTTTTGGGCGCATCCAATAATGAAGAAGTTAGTGTAAGAGCTAATGTTATCAATTAACTGTTCAGTTTGGGAAATGCTTGCAAATGCTACATCGACGCCTAAATAAAAGTCTGGGGCTGCCTGTACTGTTTGAGCTTTCGCAATTAAGACGCAATTTATGAATAGAGAAGCAATCAGCAAGAAAATCAGCAGAATAGGCAGTTGCTTAAATCTCATTTGAGCATACATGAAATTTAAGACCTAATAAGACTTTTCCATAACAATGCCAATCACGAATAAAACCAAATCAAAGCATTTCCATAATTAGCGCATGATGTAAGAATTTGTTAAGCGGCGTTGTGGAAAGCTTTTTACCGTGAGACAAGCTAAATACCTTGTCTCAGTCTGGAGGAAACAAAAAAGTGGGTTGGGACAAAGAATTCTTGAAAACGGAAAATAACATTTCTAGAAAGGAAAGAAAAGCAAATGAAAAAACAAGTCAAGAAAACAAATTTGTCCACTGCGCCGAATGCAACAAGCACATTGGTGTTGTGTCAGTAACCATTTACGAAATCGAAGAAAAACATTACTGCTCTGAATGTTATTCTCAAAAAATAATCAAAATGGCAGTTGAAAGAGACCATTTCGACCTAAAACAAGAAAAACCTCGAAAATAGATGAATACGAAAAAAGAAAATTGAAACCACAAGTGCCTCAGCATTAGCCAGTTTCGTAATACCTTCATTGCAGTTCTTTTTCTTTTTAAGGCTACAATGAGGCAGTCTGGAAACTCGTACTCAAGAATTCAGTGCCTATTAGAGTCGAAATAGGTCGGGATGGGTCGTTAGGCGTCGCAATGGGGCGAACAGAGTCGAATTGAGTCGCAACCTGCAAACGCCTCAACCCCTAAATCAAGAATTCAACTCAGACACAAACAAAAAAACATTAGATTGATTCAGAACAAAAACAATACAAAACTTGACCATAACTATCTGCACTAGCACAGCAAAGTTGCAGCTACCTTCTGTCAACGATGTCTAAGGCCTCGGGACCAGTACCTATCAAAGAGACAGGTACGCCAGTTCGGGTTTCAACTTCTTTTATGAACTCCCTGGCTTCCGCTGGCAGGTCACTGTACTTTTTAGTGCCTCTGCACGTTGGGAAGAGGCTATCGAGTTTAGTCAAAGCCGCTTGTGTGGCACCGTTTATCCTCGCCGTTTTCTTAGCCAATTCGAAGTTAAAAGGTGCAGACCGTCGATCTCTTCCCGTGCCAGCGGCAGTTTCGAACCAGCCTCTCTTCTGCGCTTCCTCCTTAGAAATTTCTCCCGGCAAAGGCCCGCCGCCAACCCGGGTTATGAATGATTTAAACACAATCAGGACATCGTCGACCCTTGTGGGTCCCACTCCAGCTTCAGACGCAATGGCTGACGCACCCGTATCTCTACTAGTAACATATGGGTACCCGCCGCTTAGGAACAACGACAACATAAAGCCCTGCGTACCTTCAAGAAGCACCTTTTTGCCCGAGTCTAATCCATCGTTGACTTCTTGGACTTGGTCAGCAAGGTAAGCGTTCAATTCGGGGACGTCTTTGGCAAGCTTGGCTGTTCGCCTGACACGTTCTTCAACAGCTGGGCCGACGCCCCAACCGGTGGTTCCAATGCCCTTGTTGACGGCGCTTGCCTTGTCTTGGGCACTGTGTTTTTCTTCAATTATCGAAGCATTCAAATCCACGCCGATTCTGCCATCGACCTTGGTCTGCTCAACTTCCTCAAGAAACTTAGGAACATGGACGTTTGCTCCCGCAGCAATCAGCAAACGGGTTTTCAGGTTAAGAAACGCAGCTGGAACCATGTGTAGAGCGTATTTTTTGCCTTCAAACCAAACCGTGTGAGCCGCATTCACGGAGCCGGTTCGGACGCAGAAATCAAGGCTATCTTTGAGTGCTAAATAAGATATTATTTTTCCTTTGCCTTCGTCTCCCCAGAAGGCACCAACAATTACTGTGCAAGGCATGTATGTTCACGGTTGAAAAGTCACCGCAAACATATTTAAAGTTGTAGGGGCTCCAAGGGGATAACGCTGCTTCGTTTTTTCGGCCATAAACTGCCGCCCAATAAGTAAGGCAGGCTGAGAAACTTCAGACACCATTATCTATGGCGAAACTATGTTTGACTTTAAGACATTCGTCAAAAAATAATCGTATGCTTCTGACCCAACAAAGTTACGCTTGTATTTCTTTTGGCGTTATGAGGCTCTTGTTAAGTCTGCTTAGCGGACGTACATCAATACAAGCTTTGACTGTATCCACATTACGGTCAATCATAAATTTCAGGGTACCGTAAAATACGGAGAAACTTGTGAACTTTCTCGAGAAAAGGATACAAAATCCGTAACCGTTACCCAAAAAGTCCATGAAGACATCAAAAATCGAGCTGCGAAAACCAACCTTACAATAAGAGAATACGTCGAATACATGCTCGCAAAGGATAGAGATTCAAAAGAAGGACAATGATTCTTGGCCTATAAAGATCCTTCAAAGCAACGACCGAGTTGCCGAAGCACAGTTCATATGCGACAACTACGGCAGAAGCACCAAAACAAACCTGATACCTGCAAAAGAAGCTAAGATTCAAAGTCGCAAAAAACAGTTTTGCTGCCAATGCAAGAACATTAAACCAGTGGAAAAATAGCTTTTCAAAAACGCCTCTGTTCTGCTTCAAAATCAATTTCTTCCAGCAGCTTAACGACACGTTTTCCCTTTACTCTTTTTTCTTTTCTCGTTATCGTGTCGATTGAATGGCAGATTTCATCAAGGACAATTCCCTTTTCCTCATCGACGATAACAGGGTAGACGCGGCAACCTGCAGGCCTGTCGGCGTAAACATTGCATAGACGTTTTTTGACGTCGTAGAATACACAATAGCCTTGCCTGTTCCTTAGTTGAACGTAGCCGTCCGTATCGACTTTTGCGAAAAAGTTTTTGCTGAATCCCCGATTCTCGAGGCGTTCGATGTCTTTTTTGGAAAGAAGCATCTCTGTTTCTGTGCAGCAGACACCGCAGTTTGAACAATGCATAAACTGTGAATTATTTTCCTGCTATTTTTCCTTTTGTCCCTTTTTGCTTTCTTCAGGCAGCTTTCGGCGTAAGGTTGTTGTTTAGAAGATTAGCCCAAGCGACATGTCTCAGGGGTATTCGACTGCTTTTCCGGTTTTTAAGCGATTCGTATTCGATGATGCTCTTTTTTCCTGAAACTTTATGGATTCTGGTCAATTGCACGTTCACTATTACCGCGCCGTCTTTTAGATGCAAGTTTACGTTTCTCCCAAGATATGATTTGGCGCTGTTTACACTGAAGCTTTCCAACTTTTTCACCACTCGATTTCTTGATCAGCGATTTTGTTCCAGCATTGTTGACATATTGGCAGTTTCTCGCCTCTTAACTCGATGTAGAGTTTGATGTTTTCGCTTTTGCAATAGTCTTTCCATGGGTTTTTGCAATGTTCCATGTTTTTGGCCTCTGACGCCGTCTTTGGTGTTGTTTGCTTTTAAGGCAGGTGTTCATGCGACTGATTTGTGCAGAGGAGGGGTGAGTGAAAGTGAAACTTTATACGGTTAGGAACCTGTTGTTTGCTGAGCTGCATGTCAATTCTCACCGATCCCTACCTGTTATTCGCCACCCTCAGTCTCACAATTCAAGTAACCGTCTTATTTCTGCTCCTTTACGGGTACATACTAAAACGCAGGGCAAAGTTTCCGCAACATGCATTAGCAATGGCTTACGCCCTCGGTTTGCATCTAACCGTGATTTTCGTGTTTATGGTGCCCGCCATGGTGCTAGCTCTCATCCCAGTTTTCGTTGTTCCCCATCTCACAGGACTGACATCAATAATTACTTTGATTCATGTCCCGCTCGGCATAACAGCAATTTCTCTTGGTCTATGGCTTGTTCTTTCATGGAGAAACAGCGACTTAAATGGGTGCTTTAAAAGAAAAAAAATAATGTTAACAACCATAATAGTGTGGGTTGCTGCTTTGGCCATGGGAATTGCCATATACACAATACTTTACTGGACTGCTTTGATGGGTTAGAGCTCCACTATTTGTGGCACCATAGCCTTCCTCGTCAAATGCAGCAACCCAACCGATGGCTTGTTTAGAAAAGACGACGGATCAGTTGGACTTCCAGGGTTGACAAAAAGGACCTTTCCTTCCCAATTAATTCTTGGGCAATGTGTGTGCCCGTAAACCAAAACGTCGAATCTATTCTCTTGAGCCAAATAAATCATTTTGTCCACCCCGTTTAAGATGTCTGGGTCGTGGATCACGCCGATTTTCCAACCGAAGAGCTTTAGGGAATTAATACTGGGCAACACGTCGTTTGTTTCTGGGGTGTCCATGTTGCCGTGTACCGCTAAAACTGGTGCAGACTGCTCCAGCTCATCAATGACTGATAACTCAATGAGGTCGCCGGCGTGAATGATGAAATCCACGTTTTGGAAAATGTCAAAAACTCTTTGAGGCACTTTTGCTGCTCTTTTGGGCACATGGGTATCTGAGATTAACCCTACTGTTTTGGTCGGGTCAAAGTTTTTTTCGTCTATGTTCGTTAATGTTTGGATGCTGGTCATTTAGAGGTTTACACCGAACTTGCGTTCTTTTGGCTGCTAGAATGGTTGATCTAGGTATAAAAAATTTTAGTGCCATGTCATCGCCTCCTACGCGGATGTTTTTACTTTGCACATTCCGGGTTGCTCCCGCAGGTAGTTTTTTTAAACCTCACCTCACTTGCAGTCAAAAAGAGTACGTCGAACAAAACCATTTCACGCTGACTTCTAAGTCATGAATCTCTTAACCGTTTCATAAAGCACGCTCGTTCCATACACCAAGTTTTTGACTGTAATACGTTCGTCGATGCCATGCATGCGTTTTTCCAGTTGGTCATTGGGCTCGTCGGGAATCATGGGTTGAAACCCGTAGCATACACTTCCAAGTTCCCTAAAGAAACGCGAATCCGTTCCGCCCGTAGTAAGTGTTGGAGTCACACCGCAGCTAGGTTCAAACTCTTTTAGAACATCCGTAATGGTGCTATATAGTTTAGTGTTTATGGTTGATTCGGAACCTCCATGTGCCTGTATAAACTCGAAACTCAGCTTATCTAACCCCACATCCTTGAGCAACCCCTTGATTAAGTCAACCGTTTCGTCGATGCTTTGCCCTGGAAGGATTCTGCAGTCAAAAACTGC
>JBEKVK010000027.1:0-19287 GCA_049514075.1 Bathyarchaeia archaeon
ACTTTCATGGTTAACTTCGAAGGCGAATCGGTGTCATAGATGAACAATACTTTCATTCAGCAATTTCCCTAAAACTGAAACATTTTTCTGCTTAAAAAAGGTGTTGAAAATGACTTAGTTTAAAGAGCATTTGTGTTGCGCATGCGAAGCGCTTTCCGGATGCAAAAGCCAATGAATGAGTTGCCTGAAGACGATGATAAATGGGTTAATCTGGTTCTTGAGTGAAAAGAAAATATGGGAAATTAGAAAACGAAACACCAACCTTTTGTGACATCAAAATGTTCCGAAAACGAATGGAGACCCTACATAAATAGCGCCTGGATTATCCTGGTGGGGCCGCTGGGATTTGAACCCAGGATCGCTTGCGCCCCAGGCAAGTATCCTAATCCATGCTAGACGACGGCCCCACGTCCATGCTGTCGGTTGGATTACGGACTCTTGGTGATACCACCCAAACTTATTTAATCTTCCTGAAAAGACTGACGCCCTCCTTGTCGGTTAACACATATTCGAAGCCTGCTTCTATCAGCTTCATTGCTTCCTCGCGGGTGAACGCTTCTTTGCAGATGTATTCTATGTTTCCTCCAAAGTAGGCCTTGTCGAGTTGAGCGTATAGCAGCACGTATTTCAGGGAATTGTGACCGAGTAGGTACATGACTGCACCAAAATCTCTGGTTTTGTGGTACTCGAATGTTGCTCTCCAGTATCTGCAGGTGTAGAAGTAGATCTTCAGCAGCTCTGGGTTTCCTAGTTTTCTGGCAGCTCGTTGACGCATTTTTCTGAATGATCGGCCAGCGGCATCTGTGGATTTGTAGGGAAAGATTCTTTTGGCAGTTTGATTTGAAGCGCGTAAGGCAAGTAGCATGTTGAGCAGTTTGTCAGAGATTGGTATCACCCTTGGATTGCTGCCTTTTTCTGGATAATTGATTGATAGCTTTCTGTTGCCGAGGTCCAAGTCTTGCCAGAGCATCCGTAATGCTTCGCCGGGTCTTGCAGCTGTTTCTTTCAGTGTTTGGAAGAAGCAGGCCATAAGTTGATTGCAGCAGGCGACAAGCTGATCAAGGTATTCTTCAGGCGGAATGTAAGGAAGCGATCGTGTTGCCTTGTATTTTGGGATGTTTGCTTTGATGCCGGTATGGAGGAGGAAGCATCTGTAGGCTTTGGCGAAACTATATTTTCTTGTTTCAGTGAACGAACTAACATCCATCATGTCGATAAAGGTCTGAGGTTGGAATAAGTTGATGCCAAGGGCCAGCAGTTGATGCAGTGAATAATCGTATTTTTCCCTGGTTATTGCAGCTCTGTTTTCCTGTTTCATTTGCCACAGAAGATTAATGATGGCGCCTTCGGGCGTTTGTCCTTCTAACTCGCTTTTCTGCGGAACTACTGATATTTTTTGGTCCGCAACCAAGTTTTTCGTCTCCATTTCATTGACGCATATTTGGCAAGAGTCTACTAGAGGGTGATCTGCATTTAACACTTTTTCTTCAAGAGCTTGCCGTTCTTTGGTGGCTTGTCTGGCCTTTGCCAGATCATCTGGATCGCTGAAACGGTGTCCACAGTCACGACAAAGCCAACGCTTAATCTCTGGACCAAACGTAGGCGTCCAGTGGCTATCAAGCCACTTCTTCCGCGAGGAATTACATTTTGGGCATACAGGGGTCCTCTGATTATTACTTCTGCATTGTTTCTTGGAAGACTCGAGGGATCCTTCAGGGGACACCTTCAGCTCCGGGAGATGCTTCTGTAAAGAAACATCTTCCTCAGACCGCTTATCGCCAAATATGCGCCTGCAGGAGACCGGCGATGTCTCTCCCCGGATCTCACGAGCCGTCTCAGTCATTTTTCTTTAAAGAGCCTCCTGCAACATTAGTTTAGCGAAAATGTACCTACCCCACTTACTGGATCCAAAACCAGATCGTTTGGTCCGTCGTGACTTGATTAGAAGCCGTTTGGGGTTTGTTAGAGGGTAACGCATTGAGCCGCTTAGAAGGCTCAGTCGCTTATAGAATTTTTCTCGACGTGAACGCACAACTTCAGTCAAGGCCTCGACCTCCTTAGGTCTCTCTGCCTTTGGAAAACCTTGATCTCTGCTGCTTGCTGTTCAATAACCGCTTGACGTTTCCATTCTTCAGAGAAACCCCGACACATCTTAGGATCCTCCCTCTTGCGCTGCTAACTCACTTTTTTTATCATCATAGCACTTGTTATGAGCCGGTTTATCCCAGGTAAAATCGTCTCTAGTCCAATCTTTAGAGTCAGGGTCAATTGGTTTTTGGCAAAAAATACAAACATATTCCCCTCGATAGCCAACTTCACTTTCTCCTAGCGCCGGATTTTTGGCGTTAGCTTCATTTGCTACAGTTGCTACACTTGGAGGGCTATTCTTATTCGCTATATCTTTAGATTTATTTTCAGTTTTATTTGTCTGAGGGTAAAAAGCTGTAGCAAGTGTAGCATTTGTAGCATCGGGTAAAATTTTTCCTTCTTCATCGAGTTTTCTTAAGCCTAAACCTTTCCAGGCTCGTTCTTGTTTAGGTTTATGAACGAACCCTATGCTGATTTTTGGGGTATTCTTCAGTCTTTCTGTAAATTTCTTCTCATTTTCAGCCTCTAAACCGAATACGTCAGAATAGTTTTTGTAGCTCTCATAGGCTTCATTCCTTGTAGTTATCCTGTTTTTGTCAAAAATAGCCAATTCAGTTAAGAATGCGCTGATCGTATCGCTTGCTTTTAGAAATTCTGCTTCTGTTTCTTCTTGGGTTTTGCTTTCAGTGAAATAACCCTGCTCCAATAGCCGTTTTAATCCGGCTAACATCCAGTTGAGGATCCCACTTTTTTGCTCAGGGTCTTTTGTCCAGTTTTCTTCTATGTTTTGTATTTGGTTTTTTCCTGTAAATTCGTTCGGGAATTTTATGAATAATCGTCTTTCCTTGAAAGCTACTGAAGTGTCGTTGATTCTTGGAAACTTGTTAGCTAAGACCGTCATCTTGGCGCAATTACGGAATTTTAATCTGCCTTGCTTGCCTTTGATTTCAGCTTCGATTGTATCTTGGCCAGTGGCCTTCTTTAGCAATGGTGTTTGCAGAATCTTATTTGTTGTTGGTTCGCTGCAAGCATTGAATAGACTTCCATAGAGTTGTCTTAAGGCGAATCGGTGGTTTCCATCAAACTCCTCAAGACCAACACTTGAAAAGTTTTCTTCACCTAAAATAGCCTCTATGGTTCTTTGCCAAACTCCTTTTCCATTTCTGCCTTCGCCAAATATCCAAAGCAGCTTATGAAATCTGTAATCAGGTAAAAGTATGAAGCCACTCCACTCTTGAAGTGTGGCTATGTCGTCGGGGTTGACTACTTGCTTAACAAATTCTTCCCAACCTGGACATGTAGCTGATTCGTTATAAGTGACTGGCAGCTGGTGGAAAGGCATTTCTTCAGGGCTAAAAGGTTCAAGTTCTACTGTTTCTTTTTCAAGGTCTAATAAGCCATTTTCTACAGCGATTTTTCGGCTGAAAGATATGTCTTCGTAAACGAGACCTTTCAAATCATGTAAAACGTCGCTGTAGATCGAATGTCGGTTTTCTTCTCCCAATAGTCTTGCTAAAAGCTCTTGCAGGTAAACTTCACCGTTATCTTTCCAGCTTTTGCAGTCAAAATAATACAGTAATTCATTGGTTCGGTCTGCCTTGAAATGGAATCTACATTGAAAGTATTGGGCCACTAGAGCTGGTTTGAATCTGCCTTTTTCGTTTAAGAAGGGTGCCATTGGATTCAGTGGGTCAATGTACGTTTTGTCTCCATTTTGTTCGGCTTGGATTTCAAAAGCAAGATTGAGCTTCCTTGCTTCCTCATTTATCGCTTTTGTAGTATTGTGACCGTTTACACATCTATAGAACACTTGGCCTATAGAATCCGGCGCTAGGGCATGGGTTTCTTTTTTGCAGATAGGACAGTATAGTGGCTGCTCAGTCAAGGTCAAAACACCAAGTTAGCGGTTTCACGTTCGACAAAATTAGAGCATCCTTTTTGGCATCTTCCCGGTTGGTAATTAGCGCATCTTTGTGATCGAGAACACTCAATAATTTTAGTTTCTCTTCGGCTCAAGGCTTGTTCGCTCCTTGCTTGAGTTTCTGTCTGTAAATTTTGCCTTCTCCGTACAACCAATAAGAAAACTCGTAGTTCTTGCCATGATACCGGGTTTGAATTGTAGAATTTGCTTTGCTGAGTACATCAAAGGCTTGGGTCCACTTGTCTGCAGGGTTAGTTGTCTTATAGGCCACATCAAAGGAGCCTAACTTGTTTCCTTGTTGAGCATCGAATTTTAGGCATGAAAAAGTGTTTTCGTCAACTGCATTTTCTTCTTTGATTTCAGGAGGCGTTAGACTTTCAACATATTCGTTTGCTGCATCAGCTATTTGTTGGGCGCCATCGCGCACCTTGACTAGGAACTCAACGAGTTTTCGATCTGCGGTCAAGGACTGGGAACTCCTTGATTCTTTAAATTAAATTCTAAGATGTCCTTAGGGACCTCAATTCTTGCATCTAGTAGGCTTTCGCAACACATGAAGAGGTCAACAAGTTCCACGGCGCCTGCTAAGAGTAATTCTAGTCTGCCAGTAAACGCAAACCCGGCGAAAATAGTGGGGTTCCTATTGGGGTCAGATAAATATATGACAACCGTGCCGTTTTCGTTTGCTCTGACTATCTTTCCAATGATATAGTAATGAACCACTTTAGCTCCTCCAACTTGCCTTTTTACGATAGATTAGTCTTGATTTTGGCCAGTATTCCCAGAATGAACCTTTTTCTCGGTATCGGCAATGTTCAGAATACCGCTCTGAAAGCAAACGATAGGCAATTTCAAACGTTTCCTGATCGTTGTCAAGTATATTTGTAACTTCAATTTGCAGTCTATCCCTCACTCTCGCCGTAAAATTCAGAAAAGGCCGTAAGTCCTCCAACGTGACGTTTACCTTTTTTGATTCAGGTTCCGTAGATGGCTGGGGAAAACAGTCAGAAAGAAAGCTAAAATTACGTCGTTTATTCTCGGATGAGCCTTTTATATTCGTTTTACCTATTGCATGCATTGAGGATCTGTACTCCTCTTTTTCTTTGTTTTAGGCTGGAATCTCGTCATTTTTGCCAAAGACTTGAGGATTAAAGCCCATACTTTCTAAACGTCGTCTAACAGCATCTCTTACAAATTCTGATTTTGAGCTATGGGAATCCAAGTTTACTGCTTGTTCTAACGCGTCATCTAGGGTTTTTGAGACGGGAATGTTCCAGCTTCTTTTTTCCTGTTTGCTCAATTCGTGCTCAACTCCTACACAAGAGAAAAGCATAAATTGTAGAAACACTGGATATGTCTGAGGCGAAAAGGACTAAATCAAGCCTTTTTTGCCAAAAATGGCAAATGTTAATCATTAAACCGCAGTACCCAATGGAGGAAAAAAGTCGCGATAGGCAAAGAAAGTATGTCTGAGACAAAAATCCCAGACACGGGGTCCGAGAAAAAATGTTACGTATACGCGGCTCGCTTTCTTGATGAGCAAGATAAGACAAAAGCGTTTGAAATTCTGTACAAGCTAGTTTCAGAAACTGATGACACTTTCGATAATTCTTTGAGTCCAGAAAAGAAGATAGCAAAGCTCATCGGAGTGACAACACAGGTTGTGTATGACTGGAAACGCAAGGAAAAAATTCCCGGTGAGAAAAATTCGGCCAAGATAATGGCTGAATTGTTAAAACGTGATCCACAGCTAAACAATAAAGAAATAAAGACCATAGCTGCCAAGGTTGGTCACATGATGTTGCAGTCGTACATTCTGTTCCTGGACCAACTGCTCTTCAACTTCTATGAAATTCAGAGTAATGACGTTGTGGATGATAGCATGGATTATTTTAAGCATCTCCTAAATATCCTGCTTTACAATCAAGGATTCAGACCGCCCAATAGGATTCCTCCAGAGTATGGAGGACATTACATCGGACAACCAATAGGTCTAATCCTGAATTTCAACACTAAGGGGCGTATTCTAAATAATTCATTGCCTGACTTTAATCAATCAAAACAAGCACTCGAAGAATTATTAACGGGCGTTCAATCAACCTACGATAAATGGAACCCCTGATACCTCCAAACCACTTTCATCGTTAGTTGTGCTTATTTGAGTTTATCTACCTAAAATGGTTCTTATTTCTTCATAGTAAACCGAAGTTTAATGTTGAAGTTTGTTTGTTTTTAGGCAAAGAAGCTACTATAACACGTATCGTCTAAATTAGGATCATATTTCGCCTATTCTTGCTATTTCTCTTTTGAGAGTGCCAGGATGCAAATGTCTCTAATGGTTTGGGTCAGTTTTCTGTCAAAAACTGGCATTCTCGCCAAACCAAAAAGGGTACTTGCATCCTGCATCTTTCGGGGCGCCGGGAATGACAGGCTGGGGTCTTCTCTTACCTTTTCAAATTCGGTTTTACTTTTCCCGGCGCTTTTTGCTGACAAAGCGCAAAATTGTCAGAAGCAAACAAGCATCGCAGCGGGGAAGGGGTCACGGAGAGGCAAACGTGGCCCTATCCCTAAAAATCCAAGTAATCAGGGGTCTAAATGAGCTATAACGGTCAAGGTGGTTCAGGTTACGGAAATCAAAGGAGACGCGGATCGGGCTTCTTTGGAAGGGGCAAAAAGAGAGACGAGAAGGCTCCCGAGTGGACCGACAGCAAAGCTGATTCAAATGAACCTGGCTCGGAAGAACAAAGAATTGAACCCCAGCCCCTTGGAGACTACATAAATTGGAGTAGTCGACCTTTAGAAGTCGGCACAAAAATAGTTTTGTGTACGCCAACAACCTTAACCCAAAATAGCAGCAAATTTTTGCTGTCAAACGACCTGGCAGCTCAAAACCAACTTGCGTATCAAATCGGTTTGCTAGGCGAAAAGCAACCTCTTGAACTTGAGACTTTCAAGCCAAACGGTCAATGCCGGAAATACAAGATAGTCAAAATAGCTGATTTAAAGTCAGATGATCGGCAGGCCAGCCTTGAGGATATGTCTGTTATTGGTAACCTCAGAAACAGCCTCAAACGAAACGGTTTTACCGTTATACCCAAGGGATGATTGAATTGAAACGGAAAAAACAGGGAAGAATATTGTTGGTTGCTTGCCTCCTGATTGCTTACGGACTTCTCGGACTAGGCCTCTTGTTTTTCAATATTCTCAATACCTCAACCAACCAGACTGCCATTGTGATTCAGCTTTTCTTTAACCCAGTTGCATTCATTGTTAGCTCAGGAACTATTGCTGCCATGTGGTCGGTTGCAATGTTTTCTATCGGATTTGCTATCGCTGCTTTATCCTGGAGTTTTTGACATTGAAAGAAAACCTTGATTGTTTGTTAGGCTCTTAGGGTGGGTTATTGAGCTAAAAAACGTGACTTCTGAACGATACTTGGCAAGTCCTTTGTCGAGTAATCAATTTTACCAATATTAATTTTTTTGTAGTAAATCTTATAAACAACTTATGTCTTTCCGTACTATTGGCGTACTCTAAGTTAAAGGGTAAAGCTCCTAGCGCAAATTGGCGCATTGCTCTGTTAAGTTGTAAGGTCAGTGGCATTGAGTATTTTTGGCATGTCATTGAAGCCCATGCTTTGCAATTGTTTTACATGTTCTATGTCGAGTGCTTCCCAAGGCACTATAAAATCCGACTCGTCCCAGAAAGTCATGTCTCTATCAAAGTCCAATAGTTTGACGCACCCATCCGTATCAAGCGCCTTGGACATCACAGTGTTGTAAAACTTACTAAACTCAAATGAAGGTTTTACAGTTTTACGAGGTGCATTAGGTGTCCATGCAATGAAGTAAGTTGGGTGTTTTATGTATTGATTGAGGTCTATTTCAAACGGCAATTCTGGCACTGTTTCCCGTATCGTCAAATCAGTTTTCGATAGGTTAAAACTTCTAATCTTCTGTAACAGTGGGTAGTTAGCCCTCCTCCGAATTGGCATAATGACACTAATGTAGTCTATAGGTCCAAAATGAAAATCATCTATTTCTTTTAAAATCAAGTCAGCAAGTGAGATAAGGCAGTTACATTCGGCACCGCTATAGTAGACATTTATCTTGGACCCGCTTTTCTCAAATTCAGTCCACCCTGGAGTCATCTTGCTGTCAAAATGGTCTAAGCAATACACGGTATCAGGTTCTTTAGCGGAATATTCGCGCCAATTCCACCAAGCACATGCTTGGTCAAAACCGTTTCTATGTTTCTCTATATAATCTAAAGGAGTCAATCTTTCGCCTTGAGCTTTGCCGTAAATAGAAACATAGTTTGCATCAGGATTGTCGTGAAGATAGGTAGCATGGTATACGTCAATTCGAATGATTGACTTTTCCATTGCGTTTAAAATGGAGGTAAAAACTTCGTCATATCTTCCTTTGATTTGCTTTAACAGATGGGCTGATTTGTAGATACGTTTTGGTTGTTTTAGCTTATACTTTTCCAATGCTGCTTTTACTGCTGTCTCATACTTTTTGTCAAATTCAGGGTCTTGAGTTGTCACCGATGCACCGAGCAAGGCTTTAGCGACAAGTTTCGCAGGTACTTCACCGGTATTCTGTGTAAAACTCGTCAGCGGCGTGTATTCTTTTTCCAATACAATCGTATCGAAGCCTACTTTGAACATTTAACCCACAGAATTTGATTATGTAAAGTTTGCTTTAAAAACTTACGCACAAAAAAATGATGTCAGGGAAAGTGATTCAGTTTCAGTTAGGACTCTACTATCTGAGACGTTAGTTTCAACTCCAAGTTTATCTTAACCGCTTGTTCAAAAAGATTCATGGTTGATCTATCAAGGCCCTGCGATGCTTGCGGCGAGAGTATTGGCGCAGCAGGAAAGCGCTGTTTAAAATGCCAAGTTTACTTTTGTTTTTTGTGCGCTGTTCAGTTGGTAAATATTCAAAAAAAGTTCCCGGTCACGTGTCCTGTTTGTGGCGGAGAGTTTGCTTTTGTTGAGTAAAAAAAGAAAAGGAGATTGAAGGTTTAATTTATGATGCCTTGTCCTTGGGTTAGTCTCTTGAGTTGCTCGGATTCCGGCAATTTGAAAAACTCGTTCAGACAGTAACAGATCGCGCATGAGTCTGGAATGTCAGATCCTTTGACAAGTTCTCTAAGCCTTTTCCCTGTTAGCGGTCCGACATCTAGCTTTTGCATTTCAACGTAAGGCTTTTCTGCAGCTTCGTTCACTCGGCAGTTTCTACAAACCTTCATATTTTGAATTACTTTCAGACCTTCTAAAACTTCGGCTGGTTCAGTTTTATGTTTTTCCATTTTGCTTGTTTCTCCTTGATTCTTTAAGGCATAAGGTATATATTACCTTTGTGTATAACTGCATATTAACGGACATAAGGGTGATAAAGATAATGGCAAGTAATATCGAAAGCATGGTAAAGAAAAGGGTTGCAGTTACAATCTCAAACGATCTGCTCAAATGGGTTGACGAAAAAGTTAAAGAAACAACCTTCGCGAATAGATCACATGCCATCGAACACGCTCTCACTAAATTGAAAGAGGCTGAGAAGTAATGGCTAAGAAAATTCCGAGAGGAAGAGCAGGCGATAGCATAGAAGACTTGCAGGCAGATGACATGTTAACAAGTGGAAAGCCTTGGGTTAAATCAAGACAACAAAAAAAGAAGAATAAGAAAGCTGAGTTGCCAGAAGACAAAACCTAACAGAGAGCCAGCTCACTCAATAGTCAAACGACTCTGGGATAAGAAACTCTCCTCAACCAATTCTAATATCGCCGGAGAACTCCAGGCTGAAGATGTCATGGCAGTTATCAACTGCTCGAAGGCTAAAGCCAAGCAGTATCTTTCTATTCTGAGGGTTCTGAGTCTGTGATCTTCTTTTCTAAGCATGTTATTTGCTACGTCATTAGGGTTTTTTCCTTTTTCAAAAACAAAAACGAGCGATAGCGCAATCTTCAGAGGGTTTTTTGCCGACTGCTCTTAATATGTATTAACAGCGGCTAAAAGTATGGTAAAATGTATTATGTCGTAAGACAGGGTGGGGTTCGCGATAGCGTCGCACATGCGATTTTCTGTTTTTCCTCTGTTTAAAGAACTTGAATATGTGTTTCCGTACCCCTATTGCAAAAAAGCGATAGCGCTATCGTATATAAAGAGTCATGGACTTATGCTATCAAAATTCAGTTTCGTATTATGTTTACGGAGCGTCTGCTTTTACTCATGGTCTTTTTCATGGAAAAGTCTATGACTGATATGAGATTTCAAGATGTTTCTGGCAGTGCTTGTAGTACCACTGATTTCGATTACTAAGAGTAAATAGTTTATATTCACAAAAAATATATTAGGACATAGCTATGTGTTTATTGATAGATGTGATTTATTTTGGCTCTCCCAGAAAAGCAAACCTACTCATTGGTTCCAACTCCTTTTGGAATGATGCAAGCTGTTGATGTACAGTTTAAAACTGTTAAGGAAGAGTGGAACATTTACGAGTTAGAGGATGGTTCACAATTAAGAATAAGATTCAATGTCGCCAAAGTATCAAGAATCCTTGACCCAAAAACTGGCAAAACTTTTATTCAACCAACAGGCGAACCAGCATATAATATTAATGGCAACCCAACGATTGCAACCACTACGCCGAAAGAAGTTTTGGAAAAGCTCCAAAAAGAATAAAAGTTGATGCGTTAGAATGTTAGCCAATGACTTATTCACTAGCCAAGCCTTATCAATTGTCAATCCATTTTATAAACTGTGGGGCGAATCTGATAACGTCCTCAATAAATCATTCACATCAATAGGCATACCTAAATTCTTGGAATTAGATTCGTTATGTATCAATGGCAAAATTCAATGTCTCTTTAAACCCATTAGTGTGAAGATTGAAAGGGTAGACAATCTATGGTCAATCGAAAATGAAAGATTGCGAGTAACTGCTGTATCTCCAGACTATGATGCAGGATTAAAAGACTTCACGGAGCAAGTTCTTTTACTTTATGAGGAGTATAAGGATTGTGCAGATGATAATCTTACCAAAGATGGTTTACGGTTTAAGCATGAGATAATGGAGTATTTTGGCGGTAATCAACCTAAATGACAGTGCTAAAAGCAAACGATGTTGTTAGAGGCTTAATGAAGAAAGGTTTTCGTCCAGATAATCGCAAACACAAATTCTTATTTCTTTATGTTAACGGTAAAAAAACGTCTGTCTTTACATATGTAAGTTGGGGTTCCGATGACATAGATGATTATCTTATCGGCAAAATGTCAAACCAAGTTAGACTTGAGAGGAAGGAATTTATAAATTTGGTTGAATGCCCACTTAGCGAAGAAGAATATCTTGCTGAGTTAACTAAAAAGGGCGAGTTAACCGAATAAAAGGTCTAAGACTCAGGCTCGTCAATATCAGAACTGCTATCGCTTTCAACATCTGTGCTATCTGTGTCTTCGTTTTCGGTAGGTTGGTTTTCTTCTTGGTTTACTGGGTCAGGTTGGATTTCTTGGCTTGGCAGAACTGAAGGAGTGCTTTCCTCGTTTTCCGTTGCAAGTGCAGGGTTAACGTTGAAGTTAAGGCTAAGTTCTTTTTCCTCGAGCATCTTGACTCTGTAAGCGGTAAGTTGGTCTCTTAGTCGGTGTATTTCAAGAGTCAGCTCCAGGTACTTTATCCAAGCGTCAAGATCATCCTCGTTAAATTGGTCATCCAGCTTCAGTTTGTAGCTCCAGAGTTTTTTAATCAGCGAAGTTAAGTGAGGCTCCTCAAAGGTGATATTTCTCTTATCTCCTCTTGTAGAATTGGCGCTATCACTCCACTCTAACCGAATAGAAAAATTAATGAGAAAGTCCATTGCAGATAGCCTTCCGATTTTTCCGCACTCGAGGGTCTTTGCGATCTTGCTTCTTTCCCTTTTCAATCCATCAAGTTTGTCGCTTTTTGCTTCATAGTTGAATGTCGGTTTTGGCTGAACCCCTGTTGCCTTAGTGACTACTTCTTCCATCAGGCCTCGTAACTTGTCAGCTCGACTTGGGCTTTCTGGCTTGTAGACCTCATCAAACTTTTTGGCAAGCGATAGGGGCGCTCGGAAGAAGATTTTTGCTTCAGCATCAGGCTTTTCATCTGTACTCAATTTCTCGCCTCCTCTGTGTCTATTAGGTGTGCGTCTCCGTTTGGGCAATAGACTTTTTCGCCAACTCCGGCTCTAGCAAAGCGACGCTTACAGTCTGCCTGCAGGAGTGAGCACCCATCACAATCTCGACTTAACAACTTGTTTTTCACTATCCAATTAGGCACATTACTGAAAAGATCCACCTGAAGAGAAGTTAAGCGGTTTTTGTCTATTGACTCAATAAATAGTTTAATATATTCTCTATTCAAACTGCTCAAGCGCTCCTAGAGATTCAACTCGCCTCTCCTGAACTTATCATGCAGTTTCCTGAAAAACGCGATTTCTTCACCGCTTAGACTAAGCGACCCCTCTCTAAACCTGTCGAGCAACAGTCTAACAAGCGCGATTTCTTCGCTGTTCAGCTCCCTCTCTTGTTTCTGCCCGAAATACGCAAAATCCAATGTCTCAAGCACCTTTGCTTTCTTGAAGGTTTCCTGCCAGGTGGGGATCATACTCATAACATAGCTCAATTTGTATCCGCAATCATGGCCCAAATACAGATCGACAAGTCGCTCGTTGATGTGGCAATTGCCAAGAACGGTGCCTGTATAGGCCCTCACATCTTGGGGTTTCATATAGAACCCGTTTCGACCAGCAGTCCTGAAAAGCTCATAAATCGTGTGGCGAACTACTGGCGACACATATTGGACCCCAGGTACCGCACAAGGTCCAACCTTGCACCTGGTGTATTGATGTGTGAAGATGTATTCTTCGCGCCTTAGAGGTCGCCTCAACGCTCTTTCTGCCATATCCCGCATCATGTTGAGCTCCATCGCCAAGGTGGGAGTTAAGTAACAGACATGTCTCAGGTCTTTCCGGTAATTTTCGCTTTCATGGCCTTTCTCTGGCTTGATCACGAATGGACTGTAGGGTTCTATTTTGGGAAAAGTAAGTATGTTCTGCCATTTAGGAAAGAAGTCTTCGCCGCATGACGGGCAAATTTGGAATTGGCCGTCTCTCACTGGCACTGAGAGAAAGAAGTCAAAGTAGAGCTTACCATGAAAAGTGAATCCTTCTCGGAACATCCTTAGTTCATCTATGGATGGAGCTTCCTTTATTTTTGGCTTGTAAACATACTTCACTTTAACAAGAGGGGTTCTGCTGTTTGAAAAGTAGCTTTTAACGGTTATCACGACCACGAAGATCACGCTGCGGGGCAACTTTTGTTTTTTTGCAAGGTCCCGCCAGGCTTCCAATAGCTTCTCTGCAGGGTAGAACCAGGGATTTTGGTTATGTTTCAGCTCCAAAAGCTGTGTTGGATTCATTCGGACACATTTCAGGAAATAGCCCATGTTTTTTAGGTATGTGTTTTGGCTAGTGGGAACGACGTTGCCAAGCCAACCCTGGATATCCGAATTGAGGGCTAACTCCTTTAGGTATTCCTCGGTGACCGCTCCCCTCCTTTCTAGCACTTTGACTTGTCTCAAGATTCTTTCAAAAGTGGCCTTATCGATGTTTGCGAAACTGATGTGGTTGAAAGCGTCGCTCTCGCTAAAATCAGGTTGTTCTCCTTTCAGCTTGGGACACCCTCCTGGAAATATTCAAAAAAAGAAAAAAGAGGAAAACGCAGAAAAGTGAGTGACGATATCGCCAGTGAAGCGCTAATCCATGCTAGACGACGGCCCCGCTTTTTGTTCAATTAGGGTACAGTGGAATTGCAGTCTGTGGTTTATTTCCTTTTCTTGAACAGCCTCAATTGTTAAGTTGAATCGCGTGGTAATTCAGATCTAAATACTTGAAGTGCAAACTGTATGAAAAGGGTTCAAGGTGGCAACGGTTCAGCATTCCATAGATTCGTTCTACTTTATGGACATCATGCCATACAAGAATTTGGTCTTGAACGGCAATCAAGATTAGAAATTCATAAGCCTTTACTTTACTGTTCTCGACTTATTTCTTATCACTCTAGAACCTGGTTAAAGGGTTGCCCGTAAAGAAAAGAAAAAAGAAAGTTGCCGGGATAAACATTTGGACAAAAAAAATCACTTCACAAAATTTGAGGATGTTTTTCAAGACTCGGTAGAGGAAGCCCTTTCCTGTCTAGGGGAATCGGTAAAAAAGTCGATTTACTTTCATTTAGAGAATAGCTTCCTTCTTTCAAGACAAGATATCCCGTGCAGGGTTAAAGATTTTTCAGATGCCCTTGAACGCATTTTCGGTCTTGGTGCAAAGCACATAGAATTATTGATTATGGAAAAATTATACATGAAAGTTAACTGCTCATACAAATGGGAAGGCCCTAAGTGGCTTGTTCCAGACTTGACTTTCGAACAATATGTCGAGTTGATGAGAACAGGTTACAAAGAAGAAGAGAAGACCGAAAATCTTGAGGTGATTGTGGACGAGGGAGAAAAACAAGAACAAAGATAATAAGAAAGCGCCCAAAGCGATGATTGATCTTTTTCCCGCCTCAGCTATTATAGTTAACGCTGCAGGGAAAATTGTAGGCGCAAACAAGGCCGTTAGAAAATGTACAGGATATTCACCTGAAGATTTGGTTGGAAAAAACCTTTTCGAACAAGGATTTTTTGAAGACCAAACGAACACGATTTTACAGCTAAACATGAAAAATAGGCTGAAAGGCGCCTCTATTCCCGCCTACGAAACTAAAGTCAAGGCCAAAAATGGTTATGTTAGATTCCTGGAAATAAAAGGGAACAAGATCGAGTACGAGGGACAAATTTGTGATCTCATAATTTTTTATGACGTTACTGAGCGCTCGAATCAACGAAAGAGGTTGCAGCAAGAATTGTTTGAGAGCGAAGAGAAGTCTCTTGGAATTACGAATTCTAATTCTGGTGGATAACGAGGCCAAGGTTATTTATTGGAACCCTGCAGCTGAAAAAACTTTTGGTTACACTATAGAAGAGGCAACTGGCAAGTATGTGCATGAACTAGTTATTCCAAAAACAATGTGTAAAGAAGCAAAAGAGCGGATTGACGTCAGCGTGAAAGTGTTTGGTCAGACGGGAATGGGATATTTCACTGTTGGAAACGTTGAGGTAGTTGGCCGCCGAAAAGACGGAAGTGAATTTCCAGCTGAACTATCTATGTCACCAATGAGGTTAGGTGAAAAGTGGCATGCGGTTGGCGTAGTGAAGGATATCGCGTTGAGAATAAGAGAAGAGCAGAAACTTAGGGAAGCAGAACAACGTTACCACGCGTTATTCAACCAGGCACCGTTAGGGATTATGATTCTGGATCCTCAAACAACCGCGTTTGTCGAATTTAATGACGGAGCATATCAGCAGTTAGGTTACACCAGAGAAGAATTCGAAAAACTCAACATTTACGATATTACGGGCGAAGATAACATTGCCCTAATCAGGTCTCGAATGGACGAAATATTGAGAACCGGCGGCGGGGAATTTGAGACTAAGCATCGCACTAAAAACGGAAATATTCGGAATGTGCTGATAATCGCGTCAACATTAGAATTGGAGGGCAAAACATTTGTCCACTGTATTTTCCATGACGTAACAGATATGCGAAAAGTGCAAAATGCCTTGGCCGAAAGTGAAGCCCGATACCGCCAGCTAGTCGAACTCGCCCAAGAAGGGATATGGGCAATAGACAATCAATTAAAAACAATATTTGTGAACCCTCGTTTGTCGCAGATGTTAGGATACCCTCAAAGTGAAATGGTTGGAAGAAGTTTTGTCGAGTTTGTTGATAAAGACATGGCAGCAAAGATCATAGCAATCATGGGGAAATTCGACCGGCCTGGAATCAAGGGACAGTATGAATATGCCTTCCCACATAAAGATGGATCACACGTTAATACTAGCTTAGAAATTTCAACTATAACTGATGATCAAGGGCAAGTAACTGGTAAGCTTGCATTAGTGGCTGACATTACAGCACGTAAACAAATGGAAAACGAGTTAAGGGCAAGTGAAGAGCGCTTCCGTGCCATAAGTACATCCGCCATGGATGCAATCATTTTGGTTGATAGCCTTGATACCGTTATTTATTGGAATCCCGCAGCAGAAAGAACCTTTGGCTACTCCGAAAAAGAAACATTAGGCAGAAAACTATCTGACCTCGTAATTCCATCACATTGCCGCTCCAAACATAGAATGATTCTGCAAGAAATTACTCAAAAACCATCTCTGGAGAAACACTATGAATTCACTGCAACAAAGAAGGACGGATCTAGTCTTCCCGTTGAGGTGTCTGTCACCTCTTTGATGCTGAACGGTAGAAACTGCATCTTAGCCATAGCTAGAGACGTTTCTGAACGCAGAACCATGGAGGATGCGCTTAAGCAGGAACGCGACATGCTTGAGAACATGGCAACAAGTATGGATGCGGGTCTCACGCTTATCAGTAGGGATTATCGTGTCTTATGGGCTAATCAGTTGCTGAAACAAGTCAGCGGCAACGACTTGGAAAACAAGCATTGCTACTCAATTTATGATCAGTCAGACAAGGTTTGTCCAGATTGTGGAGTTCGAAAAGTTTTCGAAAAGGGTGTTGCTGTTGATCGGCATGATTACAATCTCAAATCTAATGGACATAACGAATGGGTTGAGCTTATTGTCACCCCAGTAAAGAACAAGGACGGGAAGGTTATTGCGGCTTTGGAGTTAGCAGTGAACATAACTGAGAGGAAACGACTACAAAATAAACTAGCCGAGTACTCTCAACGTCTTGAAGAACTGGTGCAGAAGAGAACTGAGCAATTAAGGATAACTCAAGCTGAACTGGTAAAGTCAGAGCGTTTGGCAGCCATCGGTGAGTTAGCAGGCATGGTTGGGCATGATTTACGCAATCCTTTGAGTGGAATCAAGAATTCTGCTTATTTCCTGAAGAAGAAAGGCCCTGAAATCTCTCAACCTCAAGCTAAAGAGATGCTTGAAATAATCGACAATTGCGTTGATTATTCAAACAAGATAGTGAATGACCTTTTAGATTACTCAAGAGACATACACTTAGAGCTAGAGGAATTTTCCCTTAGGCAAATGATGCTTGAATCTGTAGCAATGGTCCAGGTGCCAGAAAACGTGAAAATCGTGAATAACCTGTTGCCAACACAAACTCTAGTGGCCGACCCCGACAAAATGAAACGAGTCTTCATAAATTTGGTCAAGAATGCATGTGACGCTATGCCCGACGGAGGAAAACTATTAATCGACTCCAAATCAGAAGACAAATTCGAAATCTCTTTTGAGGACACGGGTGTAGGAATCAATGACGAAGTTCTGCCGAAACTCTTCTCTCCATTATTCACCACAAAAGCAAAGGGAATGGGTTTCGGTTTGGCAATATGCAAAAGAATCGTTGAAGCCCATGGCGGATCAATATTCGTTAGAACGGCGAAAAACCAAGGAACCACTTTTACACTTGTAATGCCGATTGAGCAAAAGCTTGAAGTTGGAGGTGAAAAAATTTGGGTAAACAATCCAAAATCCTGATTGTCGATGATGACGAAAACATAAGGAACACTATGAAGGCCATACTTGAAGACGAAGGCTACCTCGTCGATACTGCAGAATCCGGAGGCGAAGCAGTTCAGAAAACGCAGAAAACAAACTACAACATCGCACTATTGGATATTCGGCTACCCGATATGGAAGGCGTTGAACTCCTCAAACTGATTAAAGAAGGTGTTCCAAGAACGCGCAAAATAATGGTGACAGGCTATCCCTCGATGCAAAATGCCATAGCTGCCTTGAACAAGAACGCGGATGCGTATCTGATAAAACCCGTAGACATAGAAAACCTTCTGGCTACAGTGAAGAACCAGTTACAGCTGCAGGAAGGCGAAAAAGAATTCAGTGAGCAAAAAGTAACGGAATTCATCGAAAGCAGAGTCAAAGAATTAAAAGTAAACCAAACTTAAAACGACAAGAAAACCAATTTTTCTTCGATATCTGGCTTTTTGCGCTAGTCCCTCATTATGTTGTTGTCAATGCACAGTCACGTATGTTAATTAACAATTTTAAAACTACTTCTATCAGTGAGAAACTCGGCACTGAGAAAATCTGGAATAGAGTCAAACGAATGGTTGCCAAATGCATCAAGAATAACAAATAGAGTTTAGACACCGCCGACAAAACAAAAAGATGGAATGACCAGTTAACGTACGGCTAAAAAATAAGTTAATCCTACATTAGCCCTGTTTCTTCGAATGTTTCTTGGAGGTGACCGATTTGGCAGATGAAAAGAAGAAAGGCGAATTCACTATTCAGCAGAGAAAGAAAAAACGGGAGATTATCGAAGAAAATCATCATCAAGTCAACATCCCCCCAGATGTCAGTGATGAAGAAAAGAAGGCTTTAGAGCAAACGGGTGACGATGCGACGTCCGGATGGTAAAATATTATTTTTCTATTCTAAATCCTCGGTTGGTGGCTTCGAAATTTTCAAAATAAACGTATTTTAAAACAATTCTTCGTGAAGGGTTCAGTCTTGTTTAACCCTAAAGGGCCTTATTTTAAGGTCCACACAAATCTTTTATTTGCATCACTATTAATATAAACAAGGTGGGAAAGCACTTGGTTGAAGAAGCTGTAATCGAGATTGGACACGTGACGCATTTCTTCTCGAAAATCGGCGTGGCAATTGTGGAGTTAACTTTACCGTTATCCGTCGGAGACCGCATACTCGTAAAAGGGCCTTTAACTGATTTTGAGCAAATTGTAGACTCGATACAAATTGAACGCAAATCCATACCGCGTGCAGAAGGTGGGCAAATACTGCGTTTAAGAAGTGCCAGTTGAGGCATCAACGATACGCTTGACCTCAGCATTCAATGCCTCAGGCAACACCAGAATACCTACATCTATGAAGCCTCGTATCGTCAAGGACACTGTTTGATCCCTTGAAAGCCGCCTAGTTATCAAGTAAGTGATTTCTTTTTTGCTAATCTTTCCAACCGCAGCTTCATGTGTAATCTCGATACCCTTTTGCTTTTAATGCTAATCCATATTAGGTTTTTTGTGAACCAATAAGAGAAACGTAACGTGATCGACTGTAATTTGAGTAAAATTTTAAAAGTGAGGCTTAGAATATGTCAGACCAGTTAACACGTAAAAATTAAGCAGGCTCTCCAAGATTACCGCGTCCACGACATAATCGAAAAACTAAAAGATT
>JBEKVK010000028.1:0-14465 GCA_049514075.1 Bathyarchaeia archaeon
TCTAAGATACTTTGCTAAACGATCGATGAACTTTGAAGATGGAACATCATGAGGAGTAGTCAAGATTACTCTAATCCTTTGTTTTTCCTTGCAGTAAAACAATGAAGCCAAATATAAATATTCTCGGGTCTAAACACCGAGAATATGAATTTGAGATTCAGAAAGTAAAAGAGAGAAAATACAGAACAAACTATGATGGTAAGAGCTTGGAATATCGCAAGTACTACAACACTTCTAAAGCAAGTGTATCGAAGTCAGCATTAGACTTATGGCATTACTGTGAGTGGGTAGGAAAGACACCAGAGAACTTGATTAATGAGTACATAGAAGCAAGAACAAACTTTAGCAAACTACAAGATTGGAGAAGAGAAACCAAGAACACACTTATCAAGTTCTATAATGAACAGAAATCTAAAGGCTACAAGATTAACATGGCTCGGTCTGTTGTTAGTGGAGTAATGTCTTTTTACTCTCAAAACTGCGAGACAGTCAAAGGCATTACCCGAGAGCTTGACCCTGTACAAATACCAGAGAATGAGTTTGTCTTCAATCAAGAAATACTAAGGAAACTTTACTACTACGGTAATCTGCATGAGAAAACTTGGTTAAGCTGCTCTGTCTCACTTGGATACGCCAGCATTGATTTATTAGCCTTAGAGACTGAGAAAATAAGAAACTTGGTGAAAGAAGCAAAGGACAAGCACTTAGACTTTATCATGTTCATTGGCAAGAGCAGAAGCAAAACCTCTATTCAACCAAGGAGCTTTCTAACACCAGAAGCTATCGAGAATCTTAGTGAATATCTAAAGATGTTCGAGAAACAAAATGGTGGAAAACTGCCTAAGTTATTATGGAACGGAGCTACTAACGATACCCTGAACGATTGGCTCAAGGCTCTAATCAAAAAGGCTAACATAGATACTTATGGAAGAGTAGTACGATTCCATGCTGTTAGAAAGTTTGTCTTTGACACATTAAGCAAAATGGATGAGACTATAGCGTGTGTAATAACCGCTAAGAAGACTAATGCTTCCAACATTACCTACAGGACCAGCTTAGATAGTGAGTGCGAACGAATCTTCAAAGAGTCTTACAAACAGATTGCTCTAAACGGAGATGTACTCAGTAAAGCTAAACTGGAACAGTCTCAGGAAATTGAGAAATTAACCAAAGCATTATCTCACCTTGAAACTGAGAACTATGACTTCAAGACAAGAATAGAGTACTTACAGAAAGACGTAGAACAACTCAAAGAGCATTACATTCTTGAAAAACTTAGTTTAGATATTCTCTTTAGAGAACTTAAGAACAGAGGTTTGGCTAATCTCGATAGAGACACGTTGAATAAGTATATTGAAGAAGAAGCACAAAAATCCGTCACATAATGTGCTTCTTTTAATAAAACAAGACAGATTTACCCGATTGGTAAAATTACCAATTGAATGTTAATATCATAAGGAGTAACTCGCTGTTACATGACCTTTTCAGGCACAAACACAGTCTCATTGTTTCCCTATGGTTAAATCCTTTCCTAAGCGGTCAAGAAAGGAAGTAACTAAGATTCTACATAAGAAAAGTTAGGACTAAATACACTTGCTCCTACTATCGTTAAAGTTTCCTTATTATTCTTCTGTGGAAACTTGGGCTTTACAACGTGCTTAGAAACAGAATACACGCCCTTCAAACGTCTACTACCTTCCGTACCTTTCACCCCTTGACCTCTCCTAATTCTGACTGCAATATCTCCTAAGTTATTCATTACAGATCAACCGAATGCTCTAACTGGTGAGCTATCTTACTTTGCCTTTCCTTCCTATGATAGAACTTCTCTCTACAGTAGTGATCGCAGAATATCTTACTCGGACAGTTCTTCGGTGGTCGGAACATTGTACCGCACTCTGGACATTTCTTTAATGGAAGCATTAGACTATATCTCCTACTTGTAATTCGTCTGCGTGTCTGTAGATTTTGCTTCTAAGTATATCTAACGACCTAATCTCTGAATTTAACCGTCTAACCCTCTGACCAATTCTTCGGACTTCTTTGCCTCTACTACTCAATTCATATCGTCTTTTAGTAACCTTGTCCGAACATCTCTCACAGAACTTTGTTCTTTCCTTACTAAGAAATCTTTGACATTTCTGACATCTATTCTGTACCCAAGTAACAACTGATGACTTGCCATTATGAAAATGTCTGGTATAGGTTCTATTATGTAAGTGATTCATCTTGAACACAAACCTCTCTTCCATCTATTCGGATTAGGAATTACATTAACAGTGGTTTTATTTCCATAATTAGTAGACACGGTATGCGTAGCAAGGTCTATCATCACACAACACCCATTTCCTGCTGGCTTAACTGGAAACAATTCATCGTTAGAATAATTCGCAAGAAGAAGACTATCAACCCTATCGTCATAATGAGGAACGCCTTGTCTCTTGTATCCCTTCAATTCCTGAATGAGTTCTTCTTCTTCTATCGAAACCTGTAGACCCTGAGTTTCTATTATCCGTGTTAACTGCCCTTGCATCTCTTCCTTGTAATACTTGAATGATACCGAGAAAACTCTGGTCTTGTCAAAATGCTCCTTAATCATGTCTGCCCAAAAAACAGGTAAACTATCAACTTTACATCTCTGAACCTTGTATAATTTCATCAAGTTTCCAATGTCTGTAGCTGCATCCGCAACTGTATCTAAATTCCAAGTCTTAGATAACAGTACTTTAGTCTTGAACTTGCCTCTCTTCTCGACTATCGGATTTATCCTGTAAATGTTGAATCTGATGGACCACACCCTGATAGTGTAACTATTACGCCTTATTGGTCTATAGATGGTGGAGTTTCTTGGCATCTTTTTACGTCTACTGTGACAGCTAACAGTTTCTTAGTGACTAAAGTTATGGGGAATCAAGGACCGATTGGTGGTAATAGTGGTTTACCATATTGGGCTACTTATCCTACTGTCTGGACTGGCTATAATCCAGTAACAGAGTATCCTAATCCACCTGCTGGACAAGACCTTTGGGTAGATATGATACACGATTTTCCTTATTGGAATAGTAATCTGTTAGTTAAATTACAGGTTACAGCTATAGACGGAACGCTTGTAGGTGGAGTGTCTATAGCAGAAATGTACATTACTTATGAGTTTAATACAAGCGAAGGTAAGACTGTTAGACAGCTATTAGCTGGTGAACAAGGAACAGTAGGTATAGTAAACAATTATGTTAATACTATATTAGGTGGTCTGTTTCCTGTAAACTTAATGTCTGGTTATCTGCCGTTAACTACAGACTATGTAGTTATGGACTCCTATAATGCAACCATGACTAATGGTTACGGTGGAGTAAATCCAGATTTCGCAGTTACAGAAATTCCATATTTAAAGTTTCCATATGAAGATTGTCTTACAGCTTTGCAAGACATAATCAAGTATGAAAGCGCACTACAGTTTTTAGATAATAGTGTAGGCTACCATTGGATGGTGGATGTTAATGGTAATTTGCTTGTAGCACCAGTAAATAATCATCATGTTTGGGGAGTAGATACCGACCACTATGTAGATAGTATTTGGGAGACCAACATCTGCTAACATCTTAATGTCTCCCTCTAACCGAGTGATCTCACTGGTTCTGTGCCTTCGTACTGAACAACCAGAACAGTCTTTCTTGGGAAATGCGTGCTTACTTACACTCATATTAATCATATCCTACACCAAGAGCCATGACACTCGCCTGTTGCGCTGTCTGAGATAAAGACGGACTAAGCTCTTGAATAGTACCTTTGAAACAAGGAAGTACAGTAGACCAATTGACTGTGTTCTCTACTTGGTATGCTGCTGCTGCTTTCTAATTGTTTGTACTATCATATCGCTTTATAGTTTATTGGAAAGTGCAGAAAACTTAGTTTGTTGCTATCATATAATCTATTAGTTTATTGGAAAGTGTATCTGTAGAAAACTTAGTTGTCTAATTGTTTGAATAACCCGCTGGTCCTGTACCTGAGAAGTGCTGACCAGTAGTACAGACCTGAAAAGCATGGTAACTAAGGTAGGTAGTAGCTACGAAAGCGTTATGAATAGTTACAATAAAAAGAGAGATGTTTAACCAAACAGGCATTTGTTATTACTTGTTATTACTTCTTACTACCAAGAGGTTTAGGAGTACCAGTAGCTAATATCTCAACGTAGACCTTATCGTTAATCTTGTGTAGCTTAATATTCGCATTACCTTTAGTTCTCTTGTATAGCTGCTGATAGACAGTTACAGGTTTATTCTTCTGCACAGTAACCATATAGACCCCAACACCAGAGTTATTTAGCCGAGTGAGTATTTCTTCGTAGAAACTTGTAGCTTGCTTAACACCTTCTGGTAGTGCTGTTAGCTTGTCAATCTTAAAACTCATTTATCTCACCACCTTTCAATCTCTCTCATTAATCATCATTATGTCCCAGAGTTATTTAACTATTCCCTAAGTTTACTAAGAATACTCTTTTAAGTGAGACTATCTACTATACTCTATAGGGATGGAGAATGGTAGAAGAATTATCGGAACAAAAACCCGATGTTATAAATATTCTCTGGGCAGGAATTAAGGCTCACGCAAGACAACACGCCTCACTTCAACTCAAGCAAGCTGAGTTTTCAGCAGCCTCCTAACGCACAGATGCCTTCGCTTTCAACACTAAAACCCGCAGATCAATTCTTGAAGGGCAAACGTAAGTGCAGTTTCCACATCCCTCACAGAGGTCAACTCGAAGCTTCCGCAGCGTTTCCTTTTTGTTTTTCTCGAAAGCCTCTTTGATTAAGACTGGGCTCAGGTTGTGCGGGCAGGAACGCAGACAGACGCCACATCGGATGCAAGCAACTGTTTTCTCCTGCTTACGAGGATTCTCAAGAGTTTGAGAGGCACCCATACGTTTCACTTTGAAAGCTGAAACATGAACGATAATTATATAGGTTTTTGCTACAGCAGAATTTTGTCGCCTTTCAAAGACTGAAGCAGAAAGAGGCTTTTTGTTTCCCAAAACTGCACAGACGTTAAAACACCATGTGGTCGGCTCTTAGAAATGCTTATTACTTATCGTCGTTGATGTCTATTTGTAGATTCTGAAGGTTTTTTATGTCTTCTGCGAAAGATCGGGCCTCATATTCTAGCGATTTCCAGTCCTACTGTAGCAGCGCAAAGAAACTTGTGGATTTTGAACTCCAAACGCTTCTGCCGGCTATCGCCAAGTTTAAGTTGCGAAAACAAATAGAGTACGCCCTACTGACGAAAGGGAAACGGCTTCGCCCCACTTTAGTTCTGTTGAGCGGGGAAAGCGCAGGCGGCAACCGAACGGAGCTTCGCAGGTTGGCGTTGGCTTTTGAGCTATTGCATTTAGCAACTCTTGTCCATGATGACGTTTTGGATGAGGACACGTTCAGGCGAAATGCCCTTTCGGTTTATGCAAAATGGAGCGTTAAAGATGCTATCCTTGTAGGTGACGTTTTAGCTTCGTTTTCATTGTCTTTGTGCAAGGGATACAGAAGGGAAATCCTCAACGTGATTATCGACACTTGCATGCAGCTTTCAGATGGCGAATACAGCGACGTAGAATTAGCCGGTGAAGAATTAAACGAAAAAGAGTACTTTGGAAAGATACAAAAGAAATGCGCGGCACTTTTCAGGGCAGCCTGCGAATGCGGAGCTCTTGCAGCCGACGGCTCATCCAGCGTGACTGAGGCGTTGAGGCTTTTCGGCGAGAACTACGGTATAGCTTACCAGATAAAAGACGACATACTGGACGCGCAGGAATGGGGGAACGATCTGCAACCCGACGTCAACAAGTTCCGAGCTACACTTCCAATAATACACGCATACGAAACGGCTGGCGAAGAGAAGCAGGTGCGTTTCAGAAGGCTTCTTTCCGCAAAAACAACCCGGAACCTCAGTATTTTCCTAAGAGAAGTGCAGCCGTATTTTGAGAAAGGCTCCCTAAATTACTGCACAAACCGCTTAAACATGTACGTTGACAGGGCAGTTGCAAGTTTAGCGCCGTTGAAAGAAACCCGATTTAAAAGTTACCTAGTTGAGATGGCTGAGTTATTGAAGATGGAAGAGAAGGTAGTCGGAATCCAAAAGATCGCTGCAGAAACCAAAGTAACGTGAGACACTTTCTTTTTTTGCATTTATGCTGAGGATGAAAAATTTTGGCTGGGAAGCTGCAGTTAGCTGGTGAAATCTATTCGGATGAGGCATCTTTGAAAGCCTACTCCACGGACATGAGCCACTACTCAGTTAAGCCTCAGATGGTTGCTGTTCCAGCAAACGAGCAAGACATCGATATGCTAATCGCTTATGCAAAGCAAAATTCGATCCCCATCACCCCGCGTGGAGCAGGCTCTAACCAATCAGGCTCCGCCGTCGGATCAGGCATGATTGTTCTCTTCTCCAAAATGAACGCAATTGCTAAAAGGAATGGGCGTAGGGTTCGGGTTCAATCTGGCATAATCCACAGAGTTCTTGACCAGCAACTTGCTGCGGACGGACTAAGGATCCCTTATGACCCCACGTCCAGTGGGTTTTGCACCATCGGCGGAAACGTCGCAACCAAGGCAAGCGGGGTCAGAAGCCTCAAATATGGGACGGTTGATTCGGCGCTAAGAAGCCTACGTTTCTTTGACGTCGCACACGGGTTAATTGATACTCAAGGTCGCCTGCCCGAAGCCGTTGAAGAAGCCATCGCAGACCTCAAGAAACGTCTCATTAACGATAAAGAAGCGATGAGCGTCCTAAACGCTCGAGGCAGTCTAAAATCTAGCAGCGGCTACAACCTGCGAAGCCTCGTCCAATACCAAGAGCCAAACGAAATCGTGACCCATCTAATGGCTGGCTCGGTTGGTACGCTGGGGGTTTTCAGCGAAGTAGAGTTGGAAGCAGTTCCCGTTCCCGAAAGCCACATACTCTACATCGTATTTTTCCATTCCTTGAAGGAAGCAGCGGAAGATGTGAAAAAGCTCGTGGCAATCAAACCCTCAGCTATCGAGCTCATGGATTCTTACGGAGTTGATTTGCTAAGAAAAACCAATGAAGTCAACGTCCCGCTTGATTGCAAGGCTGTCCTGTTTGTGGAATTAGATTCTGACTTAGAACAAACAAGCACTGCCATGATGAGTTATTTGAAGGAGAAACCACAGGAATTCTCGGTTGAAACTGATCCGAAAAAGCAAGCTGCGCTTTGGTTGGTGAGGGAGTCGATGCTTCTTTGGATTATGAACTCGCTGGAAACGCCGCAAAAAAGGTTTCCGCCCTTTGCAGACGACATAGCTGTACCAGTGCAGCAACTACCAAACTTCATAGCAGCCGTTCAACAGATATTGGACAGTTTCGGGACAATTGCTGTGATTTACGGGCACGCGGGCGAAGGAAACCTACACATAAGGCCAATGATTAGCATTGAGAATTGGGAAGAACCCCTGAAAAGATTATCCAGCCTCATCTTCGACGCAGCCCTTAAGGCGGGCGGAACTATAACGGCTGAGCATGGATTGGGAAGAAACAGGGCATTGTATCTTCGCAATGAGTGGGGAGACAAAATCTACCGCTATTTCTCAGAAGTAAAGAGGATTTTTGACCCCACAGGACTCTTGAACCCAGACGTGGTTTTCTCGTCGGATGATCTAACAAAAAACCTCAAGTTGTAGCCTTCGGCAAACGACACGGGTGTAGTGTGGCAACTACAACAAACCCTTTTATCGCTTGCTAGGCTCCTTTTTGAATGGTGTTTTCATGCGTTCTTATGAAGAAGTAGGCTACCGTGAAAGTTCCCTGAAGTCACAAATCCTTTCAGACACACAAACTGACCAATCTAAACTATTGGGAGCTGAATAAGATGGCAACCCAAGCACAAAAAACTGCGCCGCCAACCACTAAAGACACCGGACTACGCGGAGTCCTCATCGCCGACACGGCAATCTCGCTTATCGATGGAGTAAAAGGCGAGCTTTCCTATCGAGGATTCGACATACATGATTTGGCTGCTTACTCAACCAGTGAAGAAGTTGCTTATCTGCTTTTATACGGCAACCTGCCAACAACGGCGCAGATTGAAGAATTCTCAAAGACCCTTGTAACTGAAAGAAAACTGCCGCCAAGCATAGTTGAAGTTCTCAAAAAACTTCCCAGCTCATCATCGCCTATGGATGTTCTGCAGGGAACCGTGGCTTTGCTTGCTGACTTTGACCCCGAAAAGCATGATGACTCAAAAGAGGCTAACCTTAGGCGTGCATCTCGACTCATAGCTGTGTTACCCACAGTGGTTGCGTTTTGGGATAGAATCCGAAAAAACCAGCCCCCCATCGAGCCGAACCCGAAGCTGAATAGGGCTGCGAATTTCCTGTACATGCTCTCGGGCAATGAGCCAGAGGAGGAGACAGCTAAGGATTTTGACACCTCACTGGTCTTGCATGCTGAACACTCATTTAATGCCTCCACTTTTGCCGCAAGGGTTGTCGCTTCAACGCGGGCTCACATGTACGCCGCAGTCAGCGCTGCCGTCGGGTCGCTTTCAGGCGAATTGCACGGCGGAGCGAACATGCAGGTTATGAGGAACCTCGTTGAAATCGACGATCCAGCAAAAGTTGAAGCCTGGGTTAAAGCGAAATTTGACAATCATGAACGCGTCATGGGCATGGGTCACGCAGTGTATAAAGCGCTAGACCCCAGGGCGGATTTGCTTAGGCACATCTCCGAGAAACTTGCGAGGCGAACAGGCGAACCGAAATGGTACCTAATGACTAAAGAAATCGAATTTAACACTCAACGCGAGTACCGAGTGCGCAAAGGCGGCGAAATCTACCCCAACGTAGACCTGTACAGCGCCTCCGTCTACCATATGCTCGGCATCCCTGATGACTTGTTCACACCCATCTTTGCTATAGCAAGAGTCCCAGGGTGGGCAGCGCATATCATCGAAGAAAAGTTTCCTGCGCCCCCGATTAAACCTGAACTTTACCGCCCCAGCGCACAATACGAAGGCAACTACTGTGGAGCCGTAGGCTGCAAATACGAACCCATGGCTAAACGAGCAACAGAAAGCCAACAACAAACAAAGTGACAAAAAATTTTCGCGCAGAGAGAAAGATTCTATCCAGAGGCACTGTTTTTTGGCCGCAGCTCATCCATGATTCTTTTTCTAACTTCCATGATATGCTTTGTAACCTGAATAGATTTAGGGCAAACCACTGTGCATCGATAGTAAGATTTGCAGCCCCATGCACCATGCGGCTTATCCATAATTTGCAGCCGTTCAAGCATGTCTTTGATGCGGCTGTCAAAAATGTATCTGTGCGCCCTAACGACGGCGGCTGGCCCTACATAGTTAGGATCTTCTTTTTGGCTGACAGGGCAAGCAGAGACGCAGCAGGCGCACATAATGCATTTGATGTCATCGTCAAACTGCGATCGCTCATCAACCGTCTGCCGATGCTCTTTGCCTCCTTCTGCCGCCGTCAAGTTTATCCCCTGGGACGAGTGAACAGATTTTTCCTTCGCAAAAAACTCGTCCAAGTCCACCACTAAATCCTTCACGACGGGAAACACGCTAAGAGGCTCAATCAGGATTTCTTTGTCAACTGGATAGTCTTTTACAAGTTTTTGGCATGCCAACGCTGAAACTCCATTGATCGTCATGCCGTCGGAACCGCAGATACCATGGGCGCAACTCATTCGGTAAGCTAAACTCCCATCTTGTTCCCATCGAACCTTATTGAGGCAGTCAAGGAGCCTATCTGTGGATTTAGCGTCAACAACGAATAAGTCGTAACGTGATTCTTTGTCAGCTTTAGGGTCGAACCGGAAGATTTTCAACTTGACGTTCATGCTAGTACTTCCTCGCTTTAGGTTCAAAACGAGTAATACTCACGGGTTTATACCGAGCTTCGAGCCCGTCGCCAGTGTGGAATATAAGTGAGTGCTTAAGCCAGACTTCGTCGTCACGGGTGGGAAAGTCGTTGCGGAAGTGAGCTCCGCGACTTTCTTCACGTTTCAGCGCAGAATAAACGATTACTTCTGAAAGCTTCAGCATATTATCGAGCTCAAGCGCTCCCTCAAGCTCATAGTTGAAAGATTTGCCACAGTAGCTGAGACCAAGATTAGCCACTCTTCCTTGAAGTCCCTGGATCCTGCTTAGAGCCTGCTCCAACCCCACTTTGTCACGGAAAACGCTGCATAATTGAGTCATCACTTTCTCCATCTCCACGCGTATCTCGCCAACACGTTCCTTTCCAGTGGACGCTAGAAGTGAATTAATTCTTGAAAAAACCATTTGCTCAGCATCTGCGTCAAGAGGAATTTGAGAGGTTTCGCCGACATAATTTGAAATGTGTACTCCGGCCCGTTTTCCGAAAACAACCAGATCCACCAACGAATTTGTTCCAAGCCTGTTGGCTCCATGAACACTTACGCATGCACATTCACCCGCCGCATACAACCCAGGAATGACAGCGGATTTTTCATCTGCAAGAACGCGTGCCTGAGCGTCAGTGGGGACGCCACCCATCATGTAGTGGCAAGTCGGCGCAACAGGAATCGGCGATTCGCTAGCGTCTATGCCTAAGTAGGTCTTGACGAACGATGTGACCTCGGAGAGTTTCTGCTGCAACTGATCTTTGCCAAGATGCGTTAAATCCAAGAAAACGTAGTCTGAGCCTTCTATGCCTCTACCTTCGGCGACTTCGGTTAAGATGGCTCTGGAAATGATGTCTCTTGGCGCGAGGTCCTTCAGCGACGGCGCGTAACGTTCCATAAACCGCTCGCCCTTGCCATTACGCAACACGCCGCCTTCAGCTCGAGCCGCTTCGCTGACCAAGATGCCTAAACCGTGAATCCCAGTTGGATGGAATTGGACGAACTCCATATCTTCAAGCGGAACCCCCGCTTCAAATGCCAACGCGAAGCCGTCCCCCGTAGCGGCAAAAGACATAGAAGTCGTTTGAAAGATTCTGCCGCAGCCCCCCGTAGCTAACAAGACTGCTTTCGCATGAAAAACCACCGATTCGCCCGTTGCCAACTCGAATCCTGAAACGCCGCAGCATCGTCCATAAGGCATCAGAAGCGAGGTAACAAAGACTTCGTTGAATATTTTTACGCCTCGAACCATGCAGTGGTCGTAGAGCGTGTCCATAATAACGCGCCCAGTCCTGTCAGATGCATAGCAAGCCCTCTTCACGGGCACCTCCCCGAAGTTTCTGGTATGCCCTCCAAATCGACGCTGCTCAATTGTTCCTTTCTCGTTGCGGCTGAATGGTACGCCAAGATGCTCCAGCTCAATCACTCTTTCTGGGGCTTCCCGAGCCAGAATTTCAGCCATATCCTGGTCTGCTAAGTAGTCGCTTCCTTTCACCGTGTCAAACATGTGCCATTCCCAGCGGTCTTCCTCCTCATTTCCAAGAGCCGCCGCAATACCGCCTTGAGCCGCCCCACTGTGACTTCGAGAAGCATACACCTTGCTGATGACAGCTACCTTGCAGGTTTCTGACGCCGTAAGGGCAGCAGTCATGCCAGCTATGCCTGCGCCAACGATCACCACATCAAATTCATGAATCATACCTTTTTCCGTCCTTTTCACTAAAGAATAGGATATTTCGATTGACTTCTGAGAGCGAGTCACAGCTTGTCATAACCATAGCCATCCGCAAATCGCTCTTCACATAGTTAATGTACATTGCCACAGCTTCGGGTCCGCCGGCAAGGCTCATCCACGCAAGTGGTCTTCCAATCAATGCCACATCCGCGCCCAACGCCAGAAGCTTAAGAACATCGAAACCTGTTCTTACCGCCCCATCAGCCATTATAGTGATCTTACCTTTGAACTTGTCCACGATTTCCGGCAGGACCTCCGCTACGCCTTTTCCGCAGTCCATCACTCTACCGCCGTGGTTGCTGACGTCGAGCGCTTTGGCACCGGAATCAGCCACTTTGCCCGCGTCCTCCACGTTCATTATGCCTTTGAAAATGACCGGTTTTTCTGTCGCGTCGACTAGTTCTTTGAGATCGCTTTCGCTCTTACGGTAAAGTGGCTTGCCCCTCAGCGCCCAATTAGTTGAGCCGTAGCCATCTAAGTCAACCCCGATAGCCAAGACGTCGGCATCCTCACAACGCTTGAACAAATTCAGAAGACGCTCTTGCGACTGCGGTTTGAAAACAGGGATACCCCAGCCGCCGATCCCACCGATAACATCTACCCCAGGATGGTCAGGCACATCAACTGTGTTTCCGCTTAACCCGATAGTGCCTGCCTGCTTAGCGCCTTCCACCATGCCACGCTGGAATTCCTCTTCACTCAACGCGCTATTCATGCTAATCAGTGTCCCGCTTATGCTTGTCGCCAACACTGGTAAAGAAATGTGGTTACCCAGAAAAGTTGTTTCTAAATTTGGCTCGCGATGCTTTTTGATGACTTGCATCTTAAGCGTGTATCGCGAAAGAGCTTGAAAGTTTGCGCTCCAAGTTTTGCCCTGCCCTGCACCCCCAAAACCGATGGGTTTCCCGTACTTCATTCCTTGGCAAAGCCTATCAGCGTCTCCATCGCACACTTTGTTTACAGCGCAGATCCTCGAGAGCTGTTTTCTGGCGATGTCGCGATAGTAGGATATGTCTTTTAGAGGTTTTTCATTTGTCGATGGATAGGTTCTTTCGTAATTTTCCCTTGCAGATATGAATTCTTGTTCGCTGATTTCTTTCAGGTTGCCTTTCCAGTGCCCGCAGACCGGGCATCGCCAAGTTTGAGGAATTCCCTCCAATTTCATGCGTGGCGGCAGCTCTGCTACTAAGTCACCTTTTTCATCATCAAACGTAAAGCTCCTGCAGAACCCACACATAAACTTCAACAATAACACCGAACAAAACTGATTTTGGGTCGCTGTTCCCTGATTAATTCCAAGTTTATCGTTTCTAAAAAACTTTTGCAACCTCGGGTAAGAGCACTACACTTTGGAAAACCTTAAATCGTTGCTTCAAACCCATTGTTAATGATGATGTTTTCATCTTTTTCTTAAAAAGAAGGCTTGTTAATGAACGGAAAGGATTTTGCTTTTGACTTTGTAAAAATTGATATGCCATCTGAGAGACCGAGAAACGCTGGTATAATAGAGTTTAGAGGACCTTACTATAACTCGGTCAGTTACGGCTTCTTGAAAGATTTGCTCGATGATTGGTCGTTTTACGTTGACGGGTTCAAGTTTGCCGGCGGCTCGATGAGGCTACTTCCCAGGGCAAGAGTACGCCAAATTATTGGGGCATGCCATGACCATGGGCTTTATGTTTCCACGGGGGGCTTTGTTGAGCGAGTAATTGTTCAAGGAAGCGAAACAGTTGACCACTATCTTGATGAATGTAGGCAGTTAGGGTTTGACGTTGTCGAAGTTTCAAGCGGCCTTGCACCGATTTCACTTAAAGACAAACTTAAGATTATGAGTCAGGTTCAAAAGTTAGGTATGAAACCTAAACCCGAGGTAACAATGATGATTGGGGCAGGTGCAGGCACCCACATCGCCGGGTACGAGGCAGGCATGAAACTGCGAAGTTTTGACGAGTTCTCAGAAGAAGTATCAACACACCTAAAAGCAGGCGCAGAAATGATAATGATAGAATCCGAAGGATTAACAGAAGATTTGCCGCCTGAACAATGGAAAACCGATGTCATCAAAAAAATCGTAGACAACTTCGGACCCAAAAATCTAATGTTTGAAGCGGCGGATCCTCCGGTGTTCAAGTGGTACCTCAAAAACTTCGGCAAAGACGTGAATTTGTTTATCGACTACTCGCAGATAGTCGAGTTCACCGCTTGGAGAACTAAGCTTTGGGGAGACCCTGAAATCTGGCGGGGAAAACCCAAAGTCGAAGCGGTTTCCACCGCAACGAATCTTTCACCGACGAATTTTTCTTTCTGAACAATATGGCTGGTCTAAAAGTTATTGCGGTATGAGAGCCTGAGATTGAACCGTTTTGGATATGGTAGCTGCTATTGACTGTGAGTCAGGTGTGTTCAAAGCTACGTCCGTAAAGTTGTGAACTCCTTTGTCGCTCGCTTGAAACGTGTAATCTGAAGGCAACGAAGCTGGTACATAAGTAGACGCGTGATTTGGGGTGCGAGATTGAAGATTTTGGGTCTGAATTCATCTTCAAGTTCGACGTTAATATTAGGCAAGGGTTTTGGATGTCATTTCTATTCTTCAAGCAAATACTATCTGTTAGAGCTCTATCTCCAGATTTTTGAGTCAATGAGTTGTCTATGTGAAGACCAAATTCTCTGTCAACTCTCGAGCCTCAATATTCTCCAGATGCGCCACCGCGTCCATAATTTCCTTTTTTCTCGCCTCATCAACGAACATAGAGATAAGAGATGAAAACTTTTCAGCTGCACCGGCCCAGCTCATCGGTCGCGTTAGGAAACCTTCATAATCGTCGACCGCTTTGGTTAG
>JBEKVK010000029.1:0-21559 GCA_049514075.1 Bathyarchaeia archaeon
GCAGTCAGCGTCGTCGTAGCAGCATGGATGGGAGCATTAACCATCGGATTCATGGGAAACTCTGAACAAGCAAAAATAACAAACGTCGTACTATCCGACCCCACCGGCACTAGCGGTCAAGCCGTCGTTACCATTCAAAACACCGGTTCCGCCGCAGTGACTATCTCCTCGGCGACTATAGATGGAAACACCGGAACACTGGTCAGCGGATACCTCAGCGGCACTAGCGCAACCAGCAACCCAGTAGGAGTAGAACTTCTAAATAGCAAGGGCCAGATTCCAATTGCTAAAGGAACTTCAGTAGACGTCACAATCACTACAGCTGCAGAGACCTTCAGTAACAGCGCCCAATACACAATAACGCTGATGACTGCAAAAGGCAACACATTGACAAGCTCCGCCTCATACAATGGACCATAAGCATACAAAATTTAGTTTGAAATTCGGGGGTAAGGTGAAATTGCATCACCACTTTTTTCCTTTCTCTTTTGTTTCCATGGTAACCCAAATACAAGAATATAATTCAGCTCAAGCAATAGCAGATGCTCTAGACAAGGAATTGTCTGAAACCAAGAGCGTCTTGGGCGAGTACCTGCGTCGATTGGATGAGATACGCACGTTAGCGGAGAAGTCAAAGAAAGTCCGCGAAGTCGTGATGAAGTTAGCTGGAAAGAAAGCATCGACGGAAAACCCAAGCGAAATCACAGTCGGCACTCTAAACATCGTCCTAGACGCAAACGCGTTCCACGAGTTAACCGCCATAGAAGCAGTCGTGCGCAGCTACCAGGAGCGACTCTTGGTGTTGCAGAAGGTTCGTGAAGCGTTAAAGTGGCTAGATCAACTTGGAGACACTGAAGGTCTTAGGTACCTTGTGCTGCAGGACGAAGGCATCCCAGAGCGAATCCTCTTCAAAATAACATAATCTTGTTAGCTGGCAGCAAAAGGTGACCGAAGTCTCTTCTCCAAATTCTTCTTCGACCCCGCTGCAAACAATATTAGGTGAATTCAGAAACATCAGTCCGGAGACAACCAAAGCAGTCATTTTCAAAGAAGACGGCGAAATCTTAGCATGCAACGAAGGCGACATCGCTAAAGATCGCGCCAAAAATTTGGCCGCTGCCTTCGACGAAATAGCAAATCATTCAGAGGTTATTGGAGGCGTTGAAAACTTAACCATCCAAGGCGTTAACAGCCAAATAAATGTTACAACAACTAACGGTCGTTACTTGGCCACGGTTTCTTCCCGTATGGCAGACGAAAAAAGAGTTAAAGCATTAACTTTCGTCGTTTTACCAACCATCATCAAACTGATGGATCAAATAGAGCCTTCCAAACTTGAAAACGAGCCAACGGACCCGCCTAACTCCGAAGCCGAAAAGGAGAAAGAAACAACCAAGCCGCAGGAAGAGCCCAAACACACAGAACAGCCCAAACACACAGAACAGCCCAAACACACAGAACAGCCCAAACACACAGAACAGCTTTCAAATCCACATCGGATGCTTTCAGAGCAAAATTTTCCGAAGCCGCCAGTAAACCAGTTTATGGTAGAGAAAATTGCAGGTTTACTCGTTGCTTCAGATATGGTAAGGATTGACGCAGACATCGTAGCTAAGTGGGTTGACCTTTACGGCGATCGGGAAATTTCCCAGGTTAACGTTGAAACATTAGAGGGTAGATCAGTAAGATGCAAGTTTAGACCAGTGAGAGAAGCAGATAGCAAAGCTAAAGGGATAATACAGATTCCTGAGAGGATCCTGCAGACTTTGCGATTAGTCGAAGGCAAGCTTGTAATAGTTAAACCAGTTATTCCAGCGGAGTGGGAGGAAAAAAGTTGAGCTCAAAATCAAGCCCGAACCAGACAGAAACCTCATTGACCAACGTTGCAGTCATTTCATCTTCGGACGCTGACGACCCAGCTTTCGCAAGTTTAGGCGCTAGTTTAGTTGAAATTCGTAAGATGAAGGGAGTTTTAGGCTACATCATTAGAGGAAACAGTTCAGCAGCGTTTGATTTGGCTGAAGGAGACAAGATAACCCAATTTGCCTTCTTATCTTATCAACTGTGCGAGTCGTGTTTGGAAATTGCGAAGCAATTAAGCGTAGCTACAATTGAAAGTGCTTTGGTTGAGGGGAAAAGCCTTAATGTCCTTTTTGTGAACGTAGGGGAGAACAAGATAAGCGTGTTCATGGAAAAGAACATTGATCATTCGGGAATACTCAAAAGAGTTCTAATATAGTTAATTGAACGACCTTAGCTTGCAAAGTTTTCAAGTTACCCATTCCTCCTTTTGCCTCGCTCGGGCAGTGAACAAATAATATTTAACTTCAATCGTGTTGAAAGCCACAAGCATCATGAGCCTGCGGCGGCAAGAAAATCGTTTTAGCAACCCTATGGTGACTAATTCGCATCTGATTGCCTAAACCCAATAGATTTTTCTCACGTACTGGTTGGGAAGTGCTTTAAAGCAAAGTTTACATAACAATAAACGTGAAGAGGATTGCCAAGACAATTTATAATGTTCTCGCGTTTAGGAAACACAGATGCAGCATTCCATAACCTCCACGACGCAGGACGCCTAGACATCGCATACGAATGCATAGTAACGAGTCTTTTCCTCTCTCACGGAATACGCAGAGACGTATCCTTCCATGCCATACTGAATGGTCCCCCGAAACCTCCGCTGCACATAGAAATTGACGGGGAAAAACTGTATGATGTTCGCACGGACGTGGATACATGGCAGCAGATCCTAAGAAAAGTGATTGCTGGCAAATTGCACCCGGGCATCAGCGTAGACAAGACAAGCTTTGAAGCTTTGCTTAAAAGCAAAGCCCAAACGCATCAAGTGTACGTTTTAGAAGAGGGTGGAAAGAATGTGGCTGAGGTGGATCTTGCTGACGACGCAGTTTTTGTGCTCGGCGACCATGTTGGATTGCCTAGAAATGTGGAAAGGTTTGCGCTTAGGTTTGGCGAAAAAATTAGTTTAGGCAAACAACCTTACTTGGCTGCTTCGTGCATAACAATAATCAATTATCTGTTGGACGTCAAGAGCTAAATCTTGCTCTTGAAGTGTTCCCAACCGCGGGCTTCAACAGAACTTTTTAAGCCGTCAACGTCTAAGAGCATCTGCGTGTCCCTCGTAGCTTTTCCAATGGGCAAAAGACATCCGCCGACGGCTTCTACTGCGGCTTCAGCTTCAACCCACTTGTCAGGCTTGATGGTTACCACAAGCTCGTACTCCTCGCCGCCGTAAAGCGCCAGCTCCAACGGATCAAGGTGGTTAAATTCGGCGAATCTCCTTACTTCATCAGAAACGGGAACAGTGTTAACGACGAAGCCGACGTTACTCATTTTGGCGATTTCATGCAAGCTCCAAGCCAAACCGTCACTTGAATCGATGGAAGCTGTCGCTGCACCTGAACGACTAAGAGCTAACCCTTCTTTAAGCCGGGCGTTAGGCATACAAACCGCACCCAGCAAAACATCACGCAGATGAGGGGACGCTGAAAAATTATTCGCCAGTAAACGTAATCCAGCCGCTGACTTGCCGAAGAACCCCGTGACTGCTAACACGTCGCCCGGTTTGGCCCCGTTGCGAAGCATCAAGCTTGTTTTTTCTGCTGTGCCATAGAGGCTGATTGAAATTATGAGGTCTGAAGCTTCACCTGTATCCCCGCCGACAATATATGCGCCATATTCCCTTGCACCCGCATTTAACCCACGTGCGATCTCTTCTATTTCTTTTTGCATTAGACCTCTAGGTAACCCCAGGGATGCTAGAGCGGCTGTGGGTTGGACACCTTTGGAGGCGAAGTCGCTGATGTTCATAACGACTGCTTTGCGTGACGCTTGCCAAAGGCTCATGTTGGGAGGCACGTCGGTTTTACTCACAAGCATATCAGTTTTGAGGACGGCAACCTGTTTTTGGTCAATGTTAACTGCGGAAACGTCGTCGCCGAAGGGAACGGGCAAGTTGGGCATGGTTTCAAGGTTCCTGGCGATTATGTCAATTATTCTTCGCTCGCCGATGCCTGTGCTTTCGGGGACATGGTTTTTTCCTGTTTTTTCGTCAACCAAATCGTTCGCGCTCGGAAACTAACAATAAGTCAAGATAGGCAACTTAATGCTTTTAAAATTGGCGCTCCACCAATTTTTGTTGTCGGATTTACCACAAATGCTCAACTATGTGAGCTTAAAATGCTCCCTTTATGTGAAACAACTTATTTCGACTTGAAACGAGACGCATGAAATTGTGAATTGAATTTTTGTCCTTCAAAATTTCTGTTCTTTAATGAAAAAATCATGAAAAGGGACAACTCATTTCGTCAATTCTTGGGTCAGCGTTATTTGACGATTTCTCACAGCGCAAGCTCGAAGCCGTCGCCTCACATCATCCCGCCATCTACGTGGGGCTGCGGAAATTTATTCATTTTGCAAGATAAGCCCAAAAGCAGATTGCTTTTAGGTTAATTTGCTTACCAGTTCTTGGGCTCGTCTATCGAGGTTTTCGCTTTGCCAGATTTTAACCACAACCAGGTTTGATAGAGAACCGCTGCGCGAGAGAAGGTTGAGGTGTTTAGAACTGCCCATTATCAAATTATCGTCCGAAGGTTAATGTGGAAAATTTGTGCGTGAAATATGTTTTAGCGCAAAATTATCATGTGATATTAACGACAGTTGACGAATCTAAATCTTTAAAGTTCCCCAAAGGCAGGGTAGATTGTACGTGTTATTTGGAGGTGAAAAAGAGACATGATATTCGAAGAAGAAGATGAATGGGAAGAAGGCGAAGATGAAGAATGGGAAGAAGAAGAATGGTAGACTAAGCACCCCGAACTGAACTTTTTATTATTTTTCTTTCGTTAAATCCCTTCTTAAGGAAGCGTTTGAGGTCGATTTTTGAAACCGATGAAAAACCTGTTTGTTTAGTTTCTGATGCAGCCATTTATCTTTGCCATGACGCGAGTCGAAATTCTAACGGAAAGCTAAAGAAAGCTGTTTTTGATTCTTAAATTTATTACTTAGTTGTTATTTTGATAGTTAGGAGTTTGCCTATGACCCGAATTGCCGTGCTTAACCAGGACAAATGCAAAGTCAAAAAATGCAACCAAGTCTGCGTCAGCTACTGCCCTATGGTTCGCAGCCGAGTAGAAGCAATAAGAGTAGAAGGAAACAAAGCTGTCATATCTGAATCTCTGTGCAGCGGCTGCGGAATCTGCGTCAGGAAATGCCCCTTCAAAGCAATAAGCGTGGTCAACCTACCCGACGAATTGGAGAAGGATTGCAGCCACCGCTTCACCGAAAACAGCTTCAAACTTTTCCGTTTACCCATGCCGTCGCCGGGCACAGTACTGGGTTTACTGGGGCAGAACGGCATCGGAAAAACCACAACGCTCAAAGTTTTCTCAGGCGAGATCAAACCGAACTTGGGAAAGTATAAGGACCCGCCTGATTGGCCTGAAATAATCCAATATTATCGGGGTTCAAGTCTTCAAGATTACTTCCAGAAGATGAGTGAAAAAAAACTCAAGGTAAGCAGCAAACCACAATACGTAGACAAGATTCCTAAGGCAGTCGTAGGGAAAGTCGGCGATTTACTGGAAAAGGTCGATGAAAGAAAACAGCTGAACGTCATTGCTGAAGAACTTGAACTCAAAAAAGTTTGGGATAGACCCTTAGACATTCTTAGCGGTGGGGAACTTCAACGTGTAGCAGTTGCAGCTGCACTTAGTCGCGAAGCCGACGTTTACCTTTTTGACGAGCCTTCAAGTTACCTTGACGTGAAACAGAGGCTTGTTGTTGCGAGAGCAATACGAAGTCTTAAGGAACAGCAGAAAACCATCATTGTCGCCGAACATGATTTAGCCATAATCGATTACTTGTCGGACCAAATTTGCCTCTTCTACGGCGAACCAGCCGTCTACGGCGTCGTTTCTCATGTGCACGGGGTTCGAACAGGCATAAACATTTACCTGCAAGGCTACATCCCAGACGAGAACATCATGTTCCGCAAAGAAGCAATCGTTTTCCATGAGAAACCGCCTACCGCAGGCTCAAACGTGGGCGAACCCATCTTAAAATGGGAACACATAGAAAAATCCTTCAACGAATTCAAGTTATCCGTCGAACCCGGCGAGATCAAAGTTGGCGAAATCGTTGGCATTTTAGGTCCCAACGGCATTGGAAAAACAACATTTGTAAAGATTCTTGCAGGCATAGAGGAAACTGACGACAAGAAGAAGCTGGGCGAGTTAACTGTTAGTTACAAGCCACAATACATCGCCCCCGATTACGCAGGGACAGTTGCAGAGTTGCTTATGAGCGTCGCTAAAGAAAATTTTACTTCCAGTTGGTACAAAACGGAGATTGCTCAACCGATGAGGCTTCAGGTTTTGATGGATCGAAACGTGATGGAGCTGAGCGGTGGAGAACTACAGAAAGTCGCCATTGCAGCCTGCCTCAGCCGAAAAGCCGATTTGTTTCTGCTTGACGAGCCAAGCGCTTACCTGGACGTTGAAGAGCGCCTGAACATGGCTAAGACTCTTCGGAGGGTTGTGGAAGCGCACGGCATCCCGGCGTTCGTTGTTGAACACGATGTTGTAACTCAAGACTTCGTCGCTGACCGCCTGATGGTTTTCAACGGTGACCCAGGCGTAAGCGGCAGAGCTAATCCGCCAACCAGCCTCAGGAAAGGGATGAACTCGTTTCTTAAAGAAATGGACATAACCTTCCGCAGAGATTCAGTCACCATGCGTCCCCGAGTAAACAAAGAAGACTCTCAAATGGATAAGTTCCAAAAAGGTATAGGTGAGTACTACTATACTAAGACCACTAAGCCAGAAGCGGCGCTCAAGAAGTAGCAAAAACACTTCTTCGCCTTAATTATCGAAGCAATACCTTCCTCGAAACTGCTAATGCATCTGTAAGAACTTAATATACACTTTCAAAGCAAAAATAAACATTTCTTAGCAGCTGACTTCTGCCCAAATTCCAGGTTTTCTTCTTAGGGTGCAGTTAACTTAAAAAACAAGCAGCAAATATACTAAGCACTCGAACGGAAGAAAAAGGGAAAAAGTGGTGTAGGTAGCAAGTGGCTCAAGCAACCTTCGAAGAGATTTCCGCCAGTGACTTTTTTTACAGGAACAGAGACATCGCTGGCTTCACAAATCCCTCCCGAGCCATATTCGCCGCAATCCGCGAGTTAGTCGAAAACTCATTGGACGCGGCTGAAAGCCAAAAAATCCCGCCCAACATTTACGTGCGCTTGTCTTTTGAAGGGGAAGCTTCCAAAGACACTCAAATTTACAAGCTCCGTGTAGAAGACAACGGCAGTGGAATTCAACCGCGGTTCATCCCATCTGCTTTCGGGCAGGTTCTCTTCGGAAGCAAATACAAGCTAAAACAAATGCGTGGAACATTCGGTCTAGGCGGCAAAATGGCTGTTCTATACGGACAAATCACCACTCACCAGCCAGCTTTCGTTACGTCAAGCACTGGTCAAGCCAAAATATACAGTTTCAAGTTAATGATGGATATTCAAAGGAACCGCCCCATTATTCTAGATCGCAAAGTCCTGATCAACAAGGACAACTGGCGCGGAACGATTGTTGAATTCACCCTTGAAGGGGACTATCTCAGGGCGATGCCAAAAATCCTCGATTACTTCAAACAGACAGCTATGGTGAACCCGTACGCCAATCTGACTTTCGTCGACCCAAAAGGCAGACTCTACAAGTTTGTGCGCGCAACGAGTGAGATGCCTGAACCGCCAAAAGAAACGTTGCCACACCCATACGGCGTAGACGTAGAGTTACTGCAGCGCCTCATTCAGATGACTACTTACAATAACATGACTGATTTCTTGACAGGCCACTTTCATCGTGTCGGCGCTGTTACGGCACTCAAATTCTTGATTTTCAGCGATTTAATTACCTTCACTTGCCGTGAGCATGGTAAAATTTCACTGGATCAGATAAAATTAGTTGATAACAAACCCCTCTGCCCAACCTGCGGCAAGGAAGCACAATCAAGCACTAAGAACCCAAAACGGCTATCACATGAGGAAATTGTCCGTTTAATGCAGAACCTCAAGAAATACAAGGATTTCCTGCCACCAGACGCCAGTTGCCTTTCACCTTTAGGAGAGGAATTGCTTAAAGCCGGCGTACAAAAAGAGCTGTACCCCGAGTACCTTGTCGTTCACCAACGCAAACCATCTACTTATGCAGGTCACCCATTTATTGTTGAAATGGCAATTGCTTACGGCGGCGGAGTACCAAAACGCGGCAGCTTCGTAATTTATCGTTTCGCAAACAAGATCCCGCTGCTCTACGACGAAGCAAGCGATGTCTCTTACCGAGTCATATCGGCGATGAACTGGCGCCGCTACAAAGTCGCTCCAGACATGCCCATAGCGATCGTTATTCATATTTGCAGCACAAAAGTGCCTTATAAGACGGTTGGAAAAGAATTCATCGCTGACCGCCCCGAAGTACGACGTGAAGAAGCAAACGCAATCCGAGAAGTTGCCCGTCAACTGCAGCATTTCCTGTCACGTCAAGAGCATGTGCATATGGAGAAGAAGCGTCTAGGAATCTTCGGCAAGTACCTGCCTAAAATCGCTCAGTTCGCAACCACTTTGGCTGGGCAGGAGCGGGTTCCAGACATAGATAAACTACTAAAGAGTGTTCAGAAGTATGGCGCAGAAGAAAGCTAAAATTATTGAAAGAAGAAATGAAGTTATCAATGGGCTTCAAACGTTTGGCACCGAAATTTATAATCAATTGGACCAAGGCGTTTTCCCAACAATTAACATGCCAAGTCGCTCCACCGATAACATAACGTATGACTCGGTTGTTCGACAGTATATCTTAGGCGAAAAAGCAGTCAGCCGAAGCGCCCGAAACATACGACACATTAAACCCTTCACGCAACTCGCTTGGGCTGCTATGTTCAGCAACGAACTTACAACCCAACGAAAAACCAGCACGCTAAGAGATGTTTACTACTCTGCACAGGCTTATGAGATGACCTTTACGGACCAGCAGGAATCCAACAACATCATCACCGACTTGGAAACGTTGACCGGGTTCGCGAGGGAAGACTTCCATATTTTTCCAGAAGAACGCAGCGCTATCTTCGGTGACTTAAACATCGGCTACACCGTCCCAGGCTACGAAGGCAAAACTCTCAACCTAACCAGCCACCCCGACGGCGTCCTCATTGGACCAGCCTTAACTTCATCAGAGTTGTTGGAGACGAAAGCTGATAAAGTCATTGCTATCGAGAAGGGCGCCCTATTCACTAGGTTTATCGAAGAAAATGTACATAACAAGCACAAGGCGCTGCTGATTTCATGCGGTGGACAGGCACCAAGACAAACTCGCAGCTTCATCCGACGATTACACGACGAACTCAACCTGCCGGTATACATCTTAACCGACGGCGACCCATGGGGAATGCACATTGCCCAAGTCATCATTTCAGGCTCAGCCAACGCAGCGCACTTGAGAGATCTTAACACTCCAGATGCAGTGTGGAGCGGGGTTTGGGCAAGCGACATAATCGAGTATAAGTTGCCGACGGATCCTCTCGATGAAGTGGACATAAAAAGGCTTTACGAACTGCAGAAGGACCCGAGGTACCAAAATGACCCTATCTGGCAAAAAGAAATAAAGCTTTTCCTGAAAATAAAAAGAAAGGCTGAACAGGAAGCTTTCAGCCGTTACGGTTTAACGTATATTGTCGATGAGTATCTGCCTACAAAATTGAAGAACTAAGCGTCTACATCATAGCGGCGGCGGTTGTTTCTTCCGACTTTACCGCCCACACTTTTACGGTTCCTTCGTTGCTCTTCAAGTCCGTCTTGCCTTCGATATGCGCTTTAGTGTTGCTGCGCCGTCTTCCATGAATCCTTAATAATTACAGCATTAGTTTTCTCTTTAATTTTATCAAACATTTCTTTCTTTTCTAACAAAAAAACCACCCCGAACAAAACCAGAAAAACAATTTAATCCCCATTTAACTATGCCACGTAAAGAACAAATATTGGTGGAAGATTTGGAAAATCCAGTTTGAGCTTGCGGTCAATTAAGCACCCAACATGGATAAACTTCAAGGTAGGCAATAACAAATAATTTAAAATACCCCTCTTGTTTAATGTAGCCATTAACACGGAGAGGCAGGGCGCAAACAAATATGAGTGAACAAGGCGACACATTCTGGGTATCGCTTGCCGAAAAATTCTTCGGCTTAATAATAATAGTAATCGGCGGAGTACTTCTTTACTTAACAGCTACAAGCACCAGCGCTAGCGAGTTGGGCGCGTTCAGCGGGTTCTTCGGGGTTTTAAGCGTAATCCTGATTGTCATCGGACTCTTCATGCTGCTGGTAAGACCCACAGAATAGATTACATCATTTCTTTTTTCAATAGGAACAAGAGGTTTTAGGTTTAGATTTTAGCTTTCGGCTTACGCTACACGAATGTTCAATGGTTTGAAAGGGCTCCACCACCATTTATAAACCCAAATTGCATTAAGAGACATGAATAATTTATAATGGAAGCGAAAAAATATGCCTACACGCCAACCCATCGTATGCGTCTTAGGACATGTGGACGCCGGTAAAACCTCACTTCTTGATGAACTGCGAAAAACCAGCGTGCAGGCTCGCGAAGCCGGAGGAATGACACAGCACATTGGCGCCAGCTTTTTCCCCGTTGAGACGCTCAAGCAGCTTATCGGGCCTTTGCTTTCCAACTTCAAAAGTGGCATCGAGATTCCCGGGTTGCTAATTGTGGATACGCCTGGGCATGAAGCTTTCACGAATCTACGTCGAAGAGGCGGAAGCGTCGCTGATATAGCCATATTGGTCGTTGATACATTGAGGGGTTTTGAGGCACAAACCTACGAGTGCATCGAAATTTTGAAGGCACGTAAAACCCCGTTTCTCGTTGCAGTCAACAAGATTGACCGTATTCCAGGCTGGACTGCTCAACCGGGAGCTCCTTTTATGAAGTCTTACATGGCACAATCAAGCTTTGTCCGTGAGGCGTTAGATAACCGTTTATATACAATAATGGGTGAGTTTAGTCGCCAAGGCTTCAAAACTGACCGTTTCGACCACATCCGCGACTTCACCATCAACGTGGCTTTGGTACCGACTAGCGCCAAAACAGGCGAAGGTCTATCAGAACTGGTTATGGTTTTGGTCGGACTAAGTCAACAGTTTCTGAAGAAGCGACTGCAGACAACCGACGGCGCAGCTAAAGGCTCTATTTTGGAGGTTAAGGAGGAGCCCGGGTTAGGCTTAACTTTGAACGCGATTATTTACGATGGTACCCTTCACAGGGACGATTTGGTGGTTGTAGGCGGACGAGATGGACCAATTTCGTCGCGTGTGCGAACGATTCTAGTACCTAAACCTCTTGATGAAATGAGGGATCCACGAGATAAATTTACTTCGGTTGAATGCGTTTTTGCCAGCGCAGGCATCAAAATTGTTGCGCCTGGACTAGAGCGCGCCTTGGCTGGTGCCCCATTGTTTGCCGTGCCGACAGGAGAAGACCCAACTAAGTACTGTAATCTTATAACTGAAGAGATCGGCAGAATCAGAATTGCTAAAGAAATAGACGGTGTAATTGTAAAAGCTGACACGCTGGGTTCGCTTGAGGCTATGGCCGAGATTTTGAAGGCAAATAACGTGCAGGTGCGAATCGCCGACGTAGGCGACATAAGTAAACGAGACGTGATTGAGGCGTCTGTCGTGAAGACCCGTCGACCATTAGTCGGCGCAATACTAGCATTCGGCGTTAAAACTTTACCTGACGCTGAAGTGGAAGCCGCAGCCAACGGAATCCCAATCTTTAACCAACCTATAATCTACAACCTGATAGATGCATATCTGCAATGGGCTAAGAACAAACGTGAAACAAAAAGTGAAGCCGAGTTTGAAGCGCTAGTTAAGCCAGGTAAAGTTACAGTTTTGCCTAACTGCATCTTCCACAGAGCCAAGCCTTTAGTTGTCGGTGTAGAGGTGCTGGCCGGTCGATTAAAGCCAAAATACGGGCTGATGCGCAAGGAGGATGGCAGCGACCTTGGCGAGGTTGACCAGATTCAAGACCAAGGCAAAGCAATATCCGAAGCGAAGGTCGGCATGCAAGTTGCGATCTCAATGGACAAGCCGATCGCCGGCAGGCACGTTTTCGAGAAGGATATCCTGTACGTGAAGGTCCCTGAGAAGGATGCGCAGACTATGTTGACAACTCATGCGGATGACTTGACTGCTGAAGAACAAGACGTGCTCAAAGAATACATTAATTTTATGCGTAAAAAGATTCCTTTCTGGGCAGGCGTAATGTAAGAAAAACCATTTCTGTTTTTGTTTTTGACTACAAATAATAGACTAAGTAAGGATTGCTTAGGGGTCGTTTTAGGGTTTATTGCTTTGAGTTTTGGTAGAGCTCTGAGATGTATTCGTTGACTGTCTTGCCATGCTTTTTCGCTACTCTTTTAACAGCATCATTTATGCCTGTTGAGTATTGAACGGCTTTCTTGGGTTTGTCAACGATTGAGGCGGGCAAGCCAAGGTTGAAAGCGACCTTGCGCAACACCAATTTTCTAAGGGTGTCTAGCCTTGGTTCAATTTTGCATTCAATAGGTAAGCCAACCGAAAACTCTGCAACGTCAAATGAAGCGAACGGCATGCGTAACTCAACGTCGTGGTAGCTTGTGATCTTTAGGTCCCTTTCAAGGTTGCTCAAACAAATGTTAACCACGTCATAGAACATGGTTTTTAAGACTTTTTCTTCGCCTTCTTTGCAGTATTCATTGACGTAGCGTTGATAGCCTCCGAACAATTCATCCGCGCCCTGCCCTGCCAAAACCACCTGGAACCCTGCGTCAGCAGCCTGCTCTGCGGTCCAGTAAAATGGCAAACCGATGCTGGCTTTAATCGGATCAGCTTCCTCAATTAAGTCCACAACTTTGGGTAAGGTTTTTTCCACGTCAGAATCTTTATACAAGTTTACCTGAAGAGGCAGATTCAATTGTTTAGAAGCCGAGATGGCTTCCTCGGTTTCTGCCTCATTTTCCATGCTTACATGCAGCAGGTTAACTTTTAACCCGAGTTTGTTGGCCAAATAAGCCACAAGACTGCTATCTAATCCACCTGAAAACGCCACCGAAACTTCTTTTACATCATGCGTACGACGCCTTAGCGATTCCTCAACAAGCACTTGAAGCTTGTGTGCGGCTTCATCCAATGTAATCTGCTTGGGTACTGAAAAGTTCAAGGTCTTAACTGGTTTGAACTGGAAGCCATCGCTGTTTATGAAAGCAAGGTTTCCCGGCGGAAAAGAAGCAATATTTTCTATCCCCAGTTTCCACAGCGCCTTTCGGTTCGTGGCAACAGCAGCATAGTCTCGGTTTTCGCCGAAATATAGCGGTTGAACGCCAACAGGGTCTCTTCCGGCAGCCGTCCAGCCATTCCTAACCATAAGAAACATGTAGTCCCCGTCGGCTTTTTCGATGAGCTTTTGCAGGATGGCTTCGCAATGCTTGGGTTCTTTAGAAAGCTGCTGCAAAGCGTCGGCTTTCGAAGGAGGAGAGTACACTTTTCCTTGCAAAACAAGTGCCGCATCCTCCAACTGCAAGAACTCATAGCCTTTTGAGGATGGTTTTGAGGAGGCAATCCCGACCGCGGCTGAAGATTGAGGACTTTGCCTAATTAGATGGTCAAGTTTCTTGTCAAGAACACTCTTCTGTGGCGCAACAAACCCAAAATGAAAAGGCTGTTCGACGCTAAACTCTTTCAACACTTTAAGCATTTTTTCAGCTACGCTGTTGCCCTGTTTATCTAACGCTGCAACAGTTACCTTCATTACTAATCCCTTGTCCCAATTACACTCTAAATTGCCTCTCTAAGCATTAATTGGTTGTGCTTCTCAACATTTTTTGATTTACAATTTTGAAAAACAACAATTCTTTTCAGCCCTAAGTCTGGATACCCTTGACACGCATTATTGATCTAGTAAATACTTGTAAATCGAGGGAATGCTCAAAGGGAAATTTGAGTCAGACAAACCCAAATTTTCTTAAATTTTAAGATTCAACAGTAAAGAGTGCCAAGACAAGGTGTAGGTGCTATAAGCTTTTATACGTTGCTTTGTGGCGACGTCTCCCGTATTTTCTCTTTTTTCTATTTTGGTCATTTACTCTGATGACTAATCTTTTTTTGCTCCTATATGTGAAGTGGCGAAATCTCGTATCCCATTTTTTGCCACTAACTTAGCTTCATTTTTTGGCATACTTACAACATTAATCAATGTTCCATAAACCTTTTAAAGAGACGACGCAAATACACTTATATCGTAGTGTCTACACTATATCCAGACTCCATCTGGATAGGTTTAAATTAAGGTGAACTGAAACATGACCGAAACTTTAGAACGAAGAGTTAAGTGCCTCGAGACACAGAACAAGCATCTGTCTTTGGCCTTAAATGAACTGCAGTCTAAGCTAGAATCGTTGCAAGGCGTCATAGCTGCTGCATCCGTACACCCTATGTCGTCAAATACTCTTGTTACAACCGCCAAAACTGAAAAATCGGATAATCCGCTAATTCCAGATTGCCTAAAAAAGACACTGAGTGCGGTTTCTCAACGGCCCAATGGAATGGTTACTTCTGATGATGTCTCAAAAGCTACTGGTAGGTCACGACATTTAGAGAGTGGTTATCTTTGCAGACTTTATGAAAAGCAGCTAGTGGACAGAAATCGAGTGGGCAGAAAAGTCTATTATTCAGTGTCGACAATAAGTAATTGGAAGAACTGACAATGACAGAAGATATAGTTGAGTTAGCAAGAGCGATTCATAAGCGCAAGCCGAACGCGACTATGCATGTAACTGTCTGGCTACGAGATTATTCTACAGAAAACGTTGAGACATTGTCATCGAAAGGTCTCAAAGTGCGTACTGTTGTGGAGCCTCTAAAGATGGTCACTGGCGAAGTCAAAGCGGAACCAACGATAGCTGAAGCAATACAAAAGTTGGACATTGTCAAGAAAATGGCTGCTTCTATTGAGCTTGAAGTCCTGTGAAGTAAATGAGTCTTCAAGAAACCCCCAATCTTTTCAATGATCTCTATACAAAAGACGTTCGCGTTTGGGCAAGGGAAAAGGGGTTCTGCGGAAAAAACGCGAGAATAGCTGTTATCGACACGGGAATTATTAGACAGACAGAGTTTCTAGGCAGATGCGTAGCAAAGATTCCAAACACGGATCTTTGGAGGAAGAATACCACTTATGAGCAAGACGCGTCAGTTGGAACTCATGGGACAGAAGTCGCAGTTCTGATACATCTGATTGCTCCTGAGGCGATAATTTATGATGTTAAGGCCGTTGCCATAGCGGGAACGACGATTGACCAATCCATTATTGCTGCGCTCAAATATTGCGTTGATACAATCAAACCGGACATAATAAACATGAGTTTGGGCACACACCAATTAGCAGCCTGTGATGCTAATTGTGCTTTAGATCAAATGGTTAACTATGTAGCAGACCAAGGGATATTAATTGTCGCAAGTGCTGGTAACAGAGGTAGTCAGGGACCTTTAGCTTGCCCTGCATCTGCTCAAGGCGCAATTGCAGTAGGAGGAGCTTCCTATAAGAAAAAACGAGCGGAACCGAAAGTATCAGACATAAGTAGTTGGTCTTGGTACGAAGGAAAACCGGATTTGTTGGCTCCAGCAGATATTCCTGTGAGGGTAAGATACTATCATAAACTTACGGCTTGGATGGAAATTACGATAGATGAAGCCCATTTGGGAACATCTTATGCTGCACCTTTTGTGACGGGGGCCTTGGCGCTTCTTCTTCAACTAAAAAAACAAAGTAAGGAACCAACAAAATTCTACAGTGACCTAAGAGCAGCGATTATCGGTTCGGCCAAGCCCTTAAAGGGCTACAGCAAGCAAGCACAGGGAAACGGGTTAATAGACATTCCAAGCGCAGCCAAAGCTCTGGGGGTGAAGGTATAATAAATGACTTTTCGCTTTCTGAGGCCGCTGCTTCTGTCCTGAAGAAAAATCTCGCAGCTGAAGCCGGCGAAGATATGTTGATTATATGTGATGAACCCCGAATCAGAATTGCTGACGCACTGGCAGTCGCCGCAAGTCGGATTGGAGTAAAAGCTTACATAATACTTTTACCAGATAATTTTCGCAAAACCAGCGATGTCACAGAAGCGAAACTTGGAAGGGGCATAAGAGAAGCAATTGAATCTATGGACATTTTGATCCTTTGCTTGGCCAACATACCGAACGAGCTGAACTTCCGAAGGATATTCGTTAGAGCCACAAGAAAGTCGCCTGTCCGGACAGCTGTCATGCTTGGGATAAATGAAAGTTCATTTTTGGAGATTTGCAATAGCCCCAAGCCCGAAATTGTTGAGAGAATAGGTAATGATGTTGCCGTATTATTAGCAAATGGGAAAAGGGCAAGGGTAATTTCTCCGAGTGGCACAGATGTGACGTTTTCACTTTACGGATGGAAAGTTCCTCCTGAGATAAGTTCAGGCTACTTAGATCAACCATCAACATGGGGAAATCTGCCTGGAGCGGAAGTATTTGTAGCACCCATGGCTAGAACCGCAGAAGGCAGAATCTGCATTGATTTGGCAATAGCCCCAGACCATTTGCTTACTGCGCCACTATCTTTCGAGGTTAGAAAAGGCCTTGTCGACCCTGCAAGCGTTAAATCCCAAGATGAAGAAGCGGTGAAACTAATAATGCAAACGCTTAATGAAAAGAATGGCGCCTTTCTCAGCGAATTGGGTATAGGGCTGAATGACAAAATACAAGAAGCTATGGGTATAATATTAATCGACGAAAAGATGTATTCCACTGCCCATTTTGCACTTGGTGACAACAAAGAATTTGGAGGAAAAATCAAATCGAGCGTTCACTATGATATGGTTTTCACCAAGCCCACTATTCTAATAGATGACGTCCTGATAATGAAAGAGGGATCTTTCGTTTATACTTCAAAACAAATGAAGAATGACTACAAAGATTTTAAGGGTTTAATTGACAGCAGCGCCGTACTGAGGGGAAGCCCTTGGGCCAATTGTGTTCGGTTTAAAGGTCAGCTTGCAAAGATTTGGAGAGGGGGGGCAAATCGCGTGCACGCTTATCGACTTGGTAATCGCAAAACCAGTATGTTAGCGGAGAAAATTTGGTCGGAAATCAAATATAGCGGTAGTACACCTGCTGAATTGTCAGAACATTTAGCAATTGATTTGGAAACAGTTAAGAAAGTTGTTGAACTTCTTGTATGTAATCAGGTGATTAAAATCTATTCAAAAGATGATTCTGAACCAGTAGAGAAGCTAGGCCAAAAGGAGAACCAAGTTGAACTCTTCTAGGTGGGTAGATAATTAAATGGTCACATTCAAGCTTGCGATAGAAACCTACGAAAAGAACTTACCTAATCTGCTTCTCACGGACAGCGTTGGGCAAAAAGGAAACGCGAAATCTATGGGCTTCAGCGTCCAATATCTAAACAGCGTTGAAGAACTTGCTGTCGGCTTAGAGACTGTTTACGTTATTGTTGAAATTACAAAGGATACAGCAGTTGCCCTCTTCTCTATGTGGTTGTATGACAAGCTCAAAGGGAAAAAAGTGGGTAAGGTGACAATAGACGAAGAAGAAGTTGATTTGGATAACGGGCAAATCGAGAGAATTATCAAGAGGCATATTCAAGAAGACAGACAATAGGTTTTTCAAAGACGAACCTTTTGCTGAAAAAGCGCAACATCTTTTATGGCAAAAGATATGGCAGACTACGGGATCTCTAATTACAGAAGCGAAAAATTTCAACTTAAATTAATTTTACCATGAACGCTGTCTTGTCTCGCGTATTATCTTTAGGGTCAACTCTCTTTATGTTGTCTTCTTCTCCAACGTGACCTGATATTTTTCAAAAGAAAACCATATTTTGGAAAAAAGATATAGCAAGTTTTATTTTGTGATTGCTACTATATAGCAATTTGTTGTCTTGTTATTGTGGTGTCTTGAGAGATAACTTTCTGTTTTGTTGTCTCCTCAGTGTAAAGCTGAAAATGATTCAAGCTGTCCCTGGAAGCAAAACATGTTTGAAGATTTCAAGGAAAAAGTAGGAAAATTGCAAAACAAGCACGACAACAAAATCCCATTAATGTCTACCACGCTGGCGCCGCAGATTACAGAGAAATTAAGGAAGACAGGAATAGACCCCGACAATTTTACCATTCAGCAACTGTTTCCACCAACCTTAGACGAGGATGGAAACGACTTGTCCTTAATGTCAGGTGCCGAATGGGAAATCATGATAACATATGCAAAAACTCGCAAGTACCTACTTGAGAAATATCCGCAGTCTCAAGAAGAAGCAAGAAGGTCAGGGCAAGAGTGGGAGGAAGAGCCAGAAGAACCCTATCAGATTAACATCGCAAAGACACAAGAAGACCCGCGTAGAAAAGTTTTTGTTAATGCCTTGTTCAAAATGAAAGCGATTTATGACAAAGTCGATACTTTGCAGCGAAGCGCTTCAGAATACGAAAAATTCTGTTTGCGGCTTTATTGGCATTTAACGTACAACTGGACTCATGCACCAAACGTAAAATCCTTCAGGGAAGTCCTGCCCGACTCTGACGTTTTTGAAATAGTGGAAGCCTACTTCAAAATCTGCAGAAAATACCATCTCCCCACTTTTGAGGAGCCTTACGACTTTCTGACAGAGCAGCGTCGCTTGGAGATAAAAATGGAAGGCGATATGCTGAGGCGAACCACAAACTACAGCGACATTGAAATCAAGGTTTCAATTTTGGAGGGTTTGGCCTGAGCGAAATCGTTGAAAGGCGCTTAGAATTTCTAAAACTCGAAGCTAAGGGCTTTTCCCTGTGCGAAATCGTGAAGGTTCTAAGCGAAAAATACCAAACCTCAGAGAGAAACATCTACTATGACGCTGAAACCCGCGGCAGCTGGCAACCTGTGTTGACGCAGTTGTTTGATCTGGATAAGGCTCGGCTTGTTGTGATGAACCGCTATGACTTTCTCTACCGTCAAGCAAGCCTCCATTTTCAAACTGCCAGCGAAGCCCAGAAACCAGTTTACCTCTCCAAAATGGTGGAAGTCACAGACCGCTTAGTGGCTCTGTTGGGTTTGGAAACCCTAAAAGAAAAACAAGATAAAGAAAAAAGAACAGCTGCCGTGGAAAATGAGCTTGCAAAACACGAACCGCTGATGGAGTCAATGTCCCTATTCAGATAAAGGAGAGAATATTGTATGGAAAAGAAAAATACAATTAGAGTCCCAGAAGCATACATTCCCCTAATAGAAGACATCCGCCTATTGAGTGCAGACCAAAATAATCCAAATGTTACTACGTTAAAGCAGCAGGAGCAGATTTGGCGCAGCCTAAAAAAATACGGCTGGGCATACCCGATTATCACCAATAAAGAAGGCGTTTACGCTGATGGGGAAACTAGGGCTGAGGTCTGCAAAAAACACGGGGAGTTTTTTGCGCCGGTCCTCCGTTTGCCTGTTACGGATGTTGATAGGAGGATGCTTAGACAGATTCTCAACAAACTCAAGGGTAAACACAACAAAGAACTTGACAATGAAGAGTACATACGCATTCTTCAGCTTGGCGAGAAAGAGGATCTGAAAGCACTCCTTGAATCAGTAGGTGAGAGGTTAACAAATGAACTAGAGGAACAAGATCTCTCAATTACTATTCCTGAAACGTATGAGATAATCGTTGAGTGCAAAGACGAAGCTAACCAGAAAAGCATCTTTGAAAAGCTGAAATCTGAGGGATACAAACTACGGATTTTGACATTGTGAAGCGGTGGGATCAAGCAGACAGTTTCAGGTCTCAAAGCGTCGTTGGAAGCTTCACTCTATCAGATGTCAAGTTAGAGAAGCGGTTCAAAGGGTCTTTACCTATTGAAGACGAGAATTGGCAGGTCGGAGTCATTGTTGGCCGCAGCGGCTCCGGCAAAACGAGCATTGCAAAGCAGCTTTTCCCAGACGCCTACATCAAAGGACTTGAGTACTCGCACAAGTGTGTGCTCGATGATTTTCCAGAAGGGCTTGAAACCTCAGAGATCACAAGGATGTTATGCAGTGTCGGTTTCGCTTCACCTCCGGACTGGCTAAAAAGCTACGATTGCCTAAGCCAAGGCGAAAAAATGCGAGTGGACATTGCCCGAGCCCTCTGTCTGCCCCAGAAAGACATAGTATTCGATGAATTCACCTCGGTCGTCGATCGGGAGATCGCCAAAGTGTCCGCCTACGCGATAAGCAAAGCCGTGAGACGCCAGAAAGGCAAACGATTCATCGCCATAACTTGCCACTACGACGTTGTCGACTGGTTGGACCCAGACTGGGTCTTCTGCACCGACACGATGAAGTTTGATCGAAAAAAAGAAGTCGGCCGCCCGTTGAACTCAACATCCATCGGTGCGGCGCTTCAACGTGGCAGATGTTTCGGCAATATCACTATCTAAACAGTAAGCTGGGCGCCGGCGTACGATGCTATGTTGCTCTCTATCAAAACAAACCCATAGCCTTCGTAGCCGTTGCCTGCACAAGAATGAGGGCAAAATACTATCGAGTAAGCCGTCTAGTCGTGCTACCTGACTATCAAGGAATCGGCGTCGGCAAACGCTTCCTAAACTTTATCGCCGAGCTTTATTCTTCCCAAACGAAAATCCCATTTTATATTCTTACCAGCAACCCTCAGGTCATCCGAGGAAATGTTGGAAAATGGAAAGTAGCCCGCTTTGGCCATGCAAGTAGAGGAAGAGGCAACACGCGAATAAACAACGAAATACGAGGCAGCCTCAGCCGAAACCGAATAACTGTTTCAATGCAATATGTAGGAACCTGATAACGATTGAGCGGGCTATTTGTGCCGTGTTTGTATTCCACGCAAAATATAGAATTCAATTACGTCAAAAAGCGGAAACAAGCCTACAATTCCGCTTCCCTTCATTACTTCAAGAGATCGAGGCCTGTATCGAAGAAGAGCAAAGCACCGCTAAACATCATTGCTTTTGTAAATCTTAAATCTACTAAAGGGCATAATATTAACAAGAGCGGGGATCGGTTTGGTTAATAATAAGAGTTCCAGCGCAAACGGTGATTGCAGCCAATTTAAGGAAGCAAAGAACTCGGTCCTGAGTTTCTGTTCGGCATCTCAAACCACTTTGGGAACGCTTTTGATAGGATATGCAGTAGCACTCTTTACTCTTTTTGAACTTTTTAAGGACCTGGGGAATGGAGGGTTGGCTGCGAGATTTCAAATGGACATTAAAATTTCGTGGCTCAACTGGTTTGTGGGGAACAGCTATGTTAAATTTATCCTGCTCTTTGCTGGTGCATTATTGCTGACGACCTACATAGTCCGTACAGTTCATCGATTTGCAGCTTACAACGGAATAACGAACTATATACTGTACATGGAAACATGCCCGAAAATTGAAGGCAGATCCTTTCATTATTCAATCTTAAA
>JBEKVK010000030.1:0-13505 GCA_049514075.1 Bathyarchaeia archaeon
CAACTTCTTCACCCTCGGTGACCTCTTCAAATTCGGCATCAATCTTGGGTCTCTCTTCTGGTTTAAGCTCCAACTTTGCAAGGCGGCTTTCATAGAGAATTTTTACGGTTGCTCCGTCTTCAACTGATTGGCGAATATCGTAAACATGAATGGGCTTCCCGAAAACAGCGGGAGTGCTTCGATCGGCTTTCTCGATCGGTGTTCCCGTAAAGGCAATGAAGGTGGCGTTAGGCAGGGCATCCCGGATATATTTTGCATATCCATATTTGAGACCGTCTTTGTCGAGGTTCTTTGGCACTTTCAAACCGAAACCATATTGGCTTCTGTGAGCTTCGTCAGCTACAATTATTATGTTTTTGCGATCTGATAGCAGCGGATATTGGATTCCTTCTTCCGGAAAGAACTTTTGAATTGTTGTGAAAATTATGCCACCAGCGGCAACTTTGAGAAGCTCTTGAAGTTCATCTCGGCTATTGGCTTGCTGTGGCTTCTGACGTAAGAGTTCTTGGCATCGTCCAAAGGTTCCGAAGAGCTGGTCGTCTAAATCGTTTCGATCTGTCAGCAAAATTATGGTGGGGTTTTCCAGTTTGGGTTCAAGAACCATTTTGCCAGCGTAAAAAACCATCGTCAAGCTTTTCCCTGAGCCTTGGGTATGCCAAACAATTCCCGCCCGCTTATCCGTCTTGGTGGCTTTTATGGTTGAGCGGATGGCTTGGTTCGTTGCATCGTATTGTTGGTAGGCGGCGATTTTCTTTGTCAGTTTTAATCTTCCATCTTTTTTGTCTTTGTCCGCTTCGTAAACCACAAAATGTCTAACCAGGTCCAGAAGGGTCTGTTTGTTTAGCATGCCCTTGATTAAAACGTCGATTTCCGGAACGTTACTGGGTGCTTTTTGGTTGGTTATAGTTTTCCAAGGGCCAAAGCGTTCTTTATTTAGGCTTAGCGTTCCCGCTCTTGCCTGCAATCCATCGCTTATTGCTAAGAGTTCATTGTAGCGGAAAACGCTCGGAATTTGCTGCCGATAAGTTTCAAATTGGGAAAAAGCAGACCAGACAGTCGTGTTTTCGTCTGCTGGATTCTTCAATTCAATTAGCACAAGAGGCAAGCCGTTAACAAACAATATTATGTCGGGTCGCCGGTTGTTTCGTTCTTCCTTAATTGTAAACTGATTTGCAGCTAAAAACTCATTATTTTCAGTGTTTTGAAAATCGAAAAGCCAAACTAGCTCATCCTTAACGCTACCGTTAGGTCTCTTGCACTCCACGTTAATTCCACTAGTTACCAATCTATGAAAGAGCTGATTGTTGACAACTAAATCCTGGCTCTCAGTCCTGAGAACCCTCTTGACCGCTTCATCAATAGCGGTTTCCGGAATAGTTTTGTTGATACGTCTGAGGGCATCACGCAACCTGCTAACAAGAACAACCTCAGTGTATTTTCGTTCTTCAGCGATTCCGCCTTCGGAAATATCAGGACCACACACCCTGCCATAACCAAGGCTGCTAAACAAATCAAGACATTCTTTTTCGAGGTCTTCCTCAGTCATTGTTTTAGGCATTATCAGTGGTCTCCATTTCTTCCTTCCTAATTGGCACTCGGATTTTTCCAGACATAAGTTTTGGGAGTAAAGCAGTTCTAACATTTTGCAAAGTTTTTGTTTGGTTCCTATTTAACCAAATTTTTTCGAGTAAGGGATTAACAATTTTCTTGAAATTCGAAATTAAATCAACTGAGGGAATTAATACGGGGAAATCTCGTATTGATTCTAATGTTAAATACCCCTGAGTAGTCCCAGAAGTACGAGTTCTAACATAATCTTTCGATTTTGAGGATTTCAAATAATAGAAAATGTATTCAAATAAGTCTGGTCTTTCTGAGGATTTGAATAAGCCAATATTTTTAATAGCGAAATCAATAGTGTTTTCTTGAACTAATAAAATATTTCCGACAGTTCCTATCATGGTTACCAAAATGTCGTTTGTGTTAACTCTGCTTCTCCTATTTATTTCAATAAAATCCGTTTCCGAGATTTTATAAGCCTGAGAAAAATCAATTTCTTGTTCTTTTACATGTTTTGACGTGATAAGATAGTAACCCGGTTCTGTCTTTTTAGGAGAATCATGTGTTCCATCAGTAACAGTAAATAAGCTACTCATTTTATCATGTTTCCATTCATTAGGAATTAAACCCATATCAGAATCAATCATTTTTCCACCTGATGATTTGTAGGGTTTGCTTTCTTGGTTGGGAAACTCAAAATCAACAAACCAACGCTTAAAAACAGCCCCACCAACAGCCTCAAGAGTTTTATTGGTCTCTTGATTAAGTTTTATTTTATTCTCGATATACATCAGTATCGATGTATTTTTTGCTCTCTCCTGTGAATTAGGTGACCATCTAATCTCAAATTCTTCAAGATCATTCCTTGAAAGGTTAAGAAATACTGAGCCTGAACAAAGTGATAAAAGACGAGAAAGCTCGTAGATTAAAGAGTAATAAATATAGTTGGTATCCAAGAAACCCGTTTTTGCCCTAATTGCACATAACCCTCTTCCAATGCAATATGCCTGGTCGGCCCAGTTCATTCTTCCAGTGGTCGTTCCACGCACACAAAAAAGCAGATCTCCCTTTTCGCAAATCTTAGTAGGGGCGGTTGTCCATAAGCAAGGTATTGGATGATCTAAGCCAAATTCAGTTGGTCCGTTTAACAGAGGGTAACCTTTTCCCTCTTTGTTGTAGGTTTCACCCGGAGGGGATTGACCCATCAATAAATCTGCAACACTACACAAAGACGCAATATTGTAAGTGTTTTCTTTAGGCAAAACCTAATTCCTCAAGATTTTTGGTAATTGCCTTGTCCAGTACATTGGCTTCTTTGAATTGTGCTATAAGCTCTGACGAAAGCCTACTCAGTCTATCTTCAAATTCTTCTTCATCATCGTCTTCTTCCTCTACACCAACATATCGACCAGGCGTTAGAATATGTCTTTGGTTTCGGATTTCGGAAAGTTTTGCTGCTTTGCAGAATCCAGTCATATCTTCGTATTCCACTTTCTGTCCATCTACAGGTTCGCCTCTCCAAGAATTGTAAGCATCAGCTATTTTTTTGATGTCTTCGGATATTAGTTCTCTGTGTCTTCTATCTACCATTACCCCAAGCTTTCTTGCATCGATAAATAGAACTTCGCCTCTGCGATCTCTGAATTTGTTGTTTTGTTTGTCTCTGGCGATGAACCATAGGCATGCTGGTATCATTGTGTTGTAGAATAGTTGTGAAGGTAGGGCTACCATGCAGTCTACTATGTCGGCTTCGATTATGTTTTTGCGTATTTCGCCTTCGTTTGAGGTGTTAGAACTCATTGAGCCGTTGGCAAGAACGAACCCTGCGATTCCGTGCGGGGCCAAATGATATATGAAATGCTGAACCCAAGCGAAGTTGGCGTTTCCAACCGGTGGGACACCGTATTTCCAGCGAATGTCTTCTCTCAGCATTTCGCCTTTCCAATCAGAATCATTGAAAGGTGGGTTAGCCAGCAGATATTCAGCTCTTAAGTCTCGATGGAGGTCGTTCAGGAAACTACCTTCGTTGTTCCACGAGACCTCTTTTGACTCTATTCCTCTTATAGCGAGATTCATTTTGCAAAGGCGCCAGGTGGTTTGGTTTGATTCTTGACCGAAGATAAAGATGTCATCGAGCCTTCCGCGATGGGCTTCTACGAATTTTTCGCTTTGAATAAACATGCCACCGCTACCGCAGCAGGGGTCAAAAACCCTACCTTTAAACGGCTCAATCATCGCGACAAGCAATTGAACAATGCTTCTCGGGGTATAGAATTGCCCGCCTTTTTTGCCTTCAGCGTCCGCAAATTGCCCCAAGAAATACTCGTAAACTCTGCCCAAAACGTCTTTGCTACGGCTTTCTCTATCGCCCAAGCCAATCGTGCTAAATAGGTCGATAAGTTCACCTAATCTTTGCTTGTCCAACGCTTCACGCGCATAGTTTTTGGGCAAAACTCCTTTGAGTGAAGCATTATCACACTCAATCGCGTCCATCGCATCGTCGACGATGACGCCGATGTTCGGTTGCTTCGCATTCTTCTGCAGCTCTTCCCATCTGGCTTTCTTAGGAACCCAAAAAACCGTCTTTGCTAAGTACTCATCTTTTTCTTCGGGGTCGCCCTCAGGGTCCCGTTTTAATTCTTCATGCAGTTCAATAAAAGCGTCTGAAATGTATTTGAGGAAAATAAGCCCTAGCACGACATGTTTGTATTCGGCTGCATCCATGTTGTTTCGGAGCTTGTCAGCCGCCGTCCACATCTTTGCTTCAAAACCAAGATTTGCCCCATTAGAACCGTTCACTGGCTTACCATTTAAACCTAATTGCTTAGCCAACGCCTCATCATCTCTGCAGCTTAAGCCTATTATGTTTTAATGCGCAAATAAGCCTTTACGGCAACTTTCTATTCCTAAATCAACATGGGGTAAAATTATGGGCTTTTTAATGATCGAAAAGCCTGTATTATTGAGGAGGACTTATCGTTTGATTTGCCCTCCCCCACGTTTGCAGCCGATAACTCGCTATATTAGCGAAAATCTTTTTTTGTTAAAGCGCAAAAATAAGGGAGAGGGTATCCTCTGGAAAAGAAAGCAATCATCAATGAAGTGTACAAGGAAACGGGCACAACCTTAGACGAGACTACGCATTTCAAGATTGAAGAGGTCTCCAAGGGTTCTAAAACTCGGGAGAATTGTGAGCATTGCAACGAGGAATTGGAGGAAATATATTGGCGTGACGATTCCGTTTATGATTTGATTGTTTTAGAATGCCCTAAATGCAAGATGATATATGCGTATCTGATTGAATTGGCAACTGATTCCTTGGTCAGCTGGGAAAGTGAAGGTGAGCCAATTAATGACCACTCGGCACCCTTTACCAAAAATCTAAAAAAGGCTTTTCCAAAAAATTGTGTTTCTGAGTATGCAAAGGCAATCTCGAAGGAAGAACACAAAAACAGAGAGCTGAATAAGATAATTAATGCCAAACTTCCGCAACTCTACAAGATTGGTCTAAGCTTAGCAACAATTAATTTGGCAAGATCTACGGTTGCGTCCGAAATCAAGGATAATACCACAACAAAGCAACTTACGGTTCTAATTGCCTCCGCCATCTATGCCAGAGCTAATAATGTCAACACCACTGGTGGATCATGGCAGCACAAAGGTGAAGGAGCTACCGAAAGGCAACTTGAAGAAATCTTTGGCGTTTCAAGAAAAACCATCAGAAAATGGGCAGAAACATTCGCCGGTAGAAGAATCAAAGGGGCAACATAGTAGGAATTATTGATGAATCATAGAAGGGATTTTTTGCTTCATTGTCCAGAATGCACATTGCAGAGACTATTCAAAGATAGTGTACTCCAAAGCAATTCGGGCGATGTGCAGAAGTACCTCTGCCGCGAATGTGGCTACCGCTTCTCCTAAAGAAAAGCTCGTGAAGAACCTATTACCAATACATACAAAGGTGATTGTAAGATGCTCAAGGCTCTAGTTATAAATCCTAATGAGCATACAGTTGATTTTGGTTGCTTGTTGGCTATTGCTCGCTCTGAGGCTTGCCGGCGTGAGCAAACAAGGCTGAATCCAAGAGTCAGGGCTTTGGTGTTTGTTGCTGACCTTGGCGTTTTCGTTGCAGTTTATGAGGCCACTGACAAAACCAGTCCTGACCAGAAGGGTAAGGAGTGAAAAATGATTGGCGGAGGGAGAGGTTGGCTTCCACGACCATGTTTTGCGCACGCTTGGCAAAAAGCAAGTTAACAGTGGGAAGTCGGCCGAGAATAGAGCAAGCCGCTTGCACCAACCCCCTAAACAGCCCAAGCTTCAATGCCCTCAATGCTCGTCAGAACGTCTTTACAAAGATGGAATGCGTTACCTTTCAAGCGGCGAGTCAGTCCAGCGTTGGCTTTGCAGAACATGCGATTACCGATTCTCTGAAAAACCACCACAAGAAAATCAAGAATGGTCAATAAATAGTCAAACCAGCTTAACTTCTAGACGCCAAATATGCGCAATACAAAAGGAAGCGAAAAATTTGGATCCGGCAACAGAAATAAAAACTGTTGCGGGAGATGTAGACAGACTACCACAAGACGCACGAGGCTTACTAACAAAATACATGGCATACTTGGAACGCGAAGGATACTCAGAAGGGATAGGATACCCAGCAACCCTAAAACACCTCGTTAAAGATGGAGCAAACCTGCTTGACCCAGAAAACGTCAAAACCATAATTGCCCAACATAAGTGGAAAAATAGCGTTAAAATGCTGGCGACTTATGCTTACGATGCTTTCTGCCAAATGCAAAGCATCACGTGGAACATGCCAACTTACCGTCAAGAAGAAACAACGCTCTATATTCATGACGAAAAAGACCTGGACATATTAATCAGCGTCGCAAGCAGACGAATGGCAACTTTTCTCCTGTGCCTCAAAGAAACTTTTGCTGACCCAGGAGAGATCCTAAGACTAGAATGGATCGACCTCAAAGAAGACGTCTTATCAATCAATCATCCAGTGAAAGGACACCTTCCAGGCAAATACCAAATCTCGCCCAGACTTACAGCAATGATTAACGCTCTACCTAGAAAAGACAAAAGAATCTTCGCATTGACGTATGCTTGCGCAGAAGATTGCCTAAAGAAACTCAGGAAAAGCGCAGCCGCAAAATTTCAAAACCCCGTTCTCTTGTCCATCAGCTTTAAGTCTTATCGCCACTGGGGCGGATCAATGCTTGCACATGTCACCAACGGCAACGTTCTCGTGATTAAGAAAATGCTTAGGCACAAAAGCATTGCAAATACAATGAAGTACATCCACACGATAGAGTTCAAAGAGGAAGATTACGAAGAAACCACCGCTACAACACCTGAAGAAATAAGGCAACTAGGAAAAGCTGGCTGGGCAAAATATGATGAAATGACCATAAACGGAATGCAAATTCACTTCTACCGTAAGCCTAAAAGATTCGGTGGCCTAAAGGCATCTCTCTAATAAATCAAATCTCTCCCAGATAAATCCTTAATAGAGAGATAGCCCAACTTCATACTCCGCTGGAGAGTAAATCAGCAAATGGCAAAATTCAAGATAATAGTGTCAGACCCCGAGGTTGGAACATCAAAAGTCGTAGAGCTGGAAGAAGCACGAGCAGCACCGTTCATCGGTAGAAGAGTCGGAGAAACCATAGACGGCTCAATAGTCGACCTTCCAGCACACAAAGTTCTGATAACTGGCGGCTCAGACAGAGACGGCGTCCCTATAAGGGGAAACGTTCACGGCGGTGTCAGAAGAAACGTCGTGCTTAGTGGCGGAGCAGGCTTCACCCCGAAGAAAAAGGGAGAAAGAAAACGCAAAACAGTTCGCGGCAGCACAATAACAGACGAAATTGTGCAGATCAACATGAAAATCGTCGAGAAACCTGGCGCAAAAGCCACTGAAGCTAAAGTTAAACAACCCGCAAAATAAGCAGCAGTTCAGCAGACTGTATGCTTAAACCTTATAAACTTCCATAGTTCTTTCATAGTTCATTACGTTTATTTAGAGAAGAGAAAAACATGAGCGACGAGAGAAAAGCCCTTCCAAAGCAGCCAGAAGTTAACGTTGGCACAATAGGCCACGTGGATCATGGCAAGACGACTTTGGTTCAAGCATTAACTGGCACTTGGGCTTCTAGACACAGCGAGGAACTCAAAAGAGGCATCACAATCAAACTCGGCTACGCCGACATGCCGATCTACAAATGTCCCAAATGCCAACCACCAAACAACTACTCTCATAAACCAATTTGCGAAAAATGCAACTCACCCGCAGAATTTGTCCGAGCCATTAGCTTTGTCGATGCACCTGGGCACGAAGCGTTGATGGCCACCATGCTGAGCGGTGCAGCAATAATGGACGGCGCAATCCTTGTTATTGCAGCAGACGAACCGTGTCCTCAACCGCAGACTCGTGAACACCTCGCAGCCGCAGAGGTTAGCGGTATCAAAAACTTGATTATCGTTCAGAATAAGATTGACATTGTCGACGAGAAAAGAGCACTGGAAAGCTACAAAGAAATCAAAAACTTCATCAAAGGAACAGTAGCTGAAAAAGCACCAATTATCCCAATCTCTGCACAAAGAGGCATAAACATCGACGTACTGCTTACCGCAATCGAAACAATCATTCCAACGCCCAAAAGAGACGAAACCAAACCCCCGCTCATGTACGTAATCCGCTCCTTCGACGTCAACAAACCAGGAAACATCATCGAAGACCTGGAAGGCGGCATTATCGGCGGAACAATCGCTCAGGGGAAATTCGTCGTGGGGGAAGAAATAGAAATTCGCCCCGGAATCAGCGTTGAAAGAGAAGGCAGAACATTCTACGACCCGCTCATCAGTGAAATAGTCAGCTTACACGCGGGCGAGCAAAGCGTCAAAGAAGCCACATGTGGAGGACTAGTCGGGGTAGGAACCCTGCTCGACCCATCTTACTCAAAAGCAGACGGCTTAACAGGAAGCATAGCGGGAAAAGTTGGAATGCTACCGCCAACACTAACGGAAATTACCTTAGAAACCCACGTACTAGAACGGGCAGTAGGAACAAAAGAGCTACTTAAAGTTGAGAAATTTAACCCTGAAGAGACACTTTTACTTCACATTGGAGCAGCAGTGAACGTTGGCAAAATCATCAGCATAAAACAAAACGTCATAAAAGTGAAGCTGACTAGACCGATATGTGCGCTGCCAGGTTCAAGAGTTGCCATAAGCAGAAAGATCACAGCCCGCTGGAGACTGATTGGGCACGGTCTCATACTGGCAAAGTAGAAAAATCATTCTACGGGTTGTATTATTCCTTTTGTCCTAAGGAATTCATGCGCCTTTTGCAACACGTCTTTGGAGTTCTTAAAAGTCAATTTCTCGGTGGCACGCCTGTAATCCAGCCAAACGTAGCCTACATGTTCAAAAGACAACTCTACCTTGTCAGTGAATGCTTCCATGACAAAGAAAACAACCTCTTTATGGATGGTCAAGCCTTGTCGCCTATAAAAGTAAGTGATATCTTCCCTGAAACCGTCTATGAACTGTGCCCCGGTTATTCCTGTTTCCTCTTGTAATTCACGGACAACAGTCTGCTGCTCGCTTTCGTTAGCTTCAACATTGCCCTTAACGAAATCCCAGTGCCCAGCAGCGTAATTCAAAAGAAGATATTTTGGGACACCATTTTTTCTCACGAAAACAACTGCGCCACAGGATTTCTCGCGAAGCATACATTCACCTAACCGCTGCACAAATCATTTGTTCAAGGTATTTAAATTAGTGGCTAATTCGGGGGTGATCCAAAACCTCACCCAGGAAGGGGCCAAAAACAAAATGTTTAAGCAAGCAAAACAAATCTTTTCAAGGAAACAGGAGAAGCGCAAAATTGCCGAGTTCACTTAAGCCAAAGGAACCGCTAAAGGTTATTTTAGATTCAAACTCGCTTTTTGCCCAGCTAGAATTGAAAATCGACATTTTTGAAGAAGTTAAACGTCTCCTAAACAGAAATATTGAATTTGTTTTACTCTCACCCGTTAAGAATGAGCTTGAGTTACTTGCAGCCAAGGACTCGCCTAAAATACGAAGAGAAGCCGCTTACGCATTGAAGCTATCCGAGAAATGCAATTGTGTAGCTGTGGAAAACTCTGAGAAACTGTCAACTGATGATGTCATAATCAAAGTTTCTAAGGCTTGGAATTCCATAGTGTTTACCAATGACAGACAACTACGGAAGAGGCTAAAAGATATAAGTGTGCCAGTGATTTATGTGAGACAAAAATCGCGCCTAGATATTGACGGATTGACATAACTATGTTTAAACTCATAACTCTTCAGGACACTATCCGCATTCCTCCAGAAACTTTTGGCAACCCTCTGGAAAAAGTGGGCCGTGAACAGGTAAAGCAGAAATATGAAGGCGTCGTTGACGAGGAATTAGGATATGTAATTGCCGTCTCAAGCATAGAAGTGAGTCCTATCGGAAAGATAATTCCGGGCGATGGAGCAACCTACCATAAAGTATCATTCTCCCTACTAACATTCTACCCAGTCATTCAGGAAGTCGTCGAGGGGGATGTGGTTGAAATAGCAGATTTTGGAGCGTTCCTGCGAATAGGACCAGTAGACGCGTTACTTCACGTTTCCCAACTCATGGATGACTACATTTCCTACGACGAGAAACAGGGAATTCTTCTTGGGAAAGAAAGCAAAAGAAAACTGTCAGCGGGGGATCAAGTCCGCGTTAGAATAACCGCGGTTTCGCTTGGACGAGCTGGAAGTTCAGGAAAAATCGGTGTCACAGCCAGACAGCCATTTCTAGGAAAACTTGAATGGCTAAAGGAGCCACTTGGAGCTCCATCTGAAAAGAAACAGGCTGAAACCAAAGAAAAAGCAGAGTAAGAGGAGTGAGTGGAATTGAGTGAAAAAGCATGCACTAACTGTCATTTTATAACTAAGGAAAACGTTTGCCCGAAATGTCGGTCGACAAGTTTCAGCGAAGACTACAGCGGATTAGTGGTCATGTTTGACCCTGACAACTCCGCCATTGCAAAAGCCATGAACATCAAAGAGAAAGGCAGATACGCGTTAAAAGTACGCTGAGCAATTTTAAGGTACAAGTTAACACCTGCCGACCCTAATTTTTTGGGCCACAAGGGTTGAAATGATGTCTATAAAGTATACAATAACGCCCGAACTCCGAATTAAACTTAAAGATCCATTTGGCACCCTTATTCAAGGCACATTTGACGACACAATGAATAGAATGAAAAAAATAATGGAAGAAGAAAAGCCACCTAAGCTGATTTCAGTGGGGGACGTTGTATCTCTGAACCTTCACAAATATGGCATTCACCCGCAACTCACGATTATCGATAATAAATCGCTAAGAAGCCAAGCAATACCGGAAAATGTAAGCGTAGAAAAAACTGTTTGCGTCATTAACCCGCAGGGAACGATAACCAAGGAAGCAGCCCAAGCGATTAGGCAAGCGATAAATAAGAATGAGCACACGCACATTGTCATCGACGGAGAAGAAGATCTGCTGACCCTTATCGCAGTTTTGCATGCACCAAAAAACTCCGTGGTGGTTTATGGGCAACCCTACAAGGGCATCGTGGTTGTTAAGGTTACTTCGCAGAAAAAAGCTGAGGTTAAAAAATTCCTAAAAACCATGGAAATCTTCGAAAAGCTAAATAGGAAGAAAACTGTTTGAACTAAACGCTTCAAGTGAATATTTATGCAGATAAGAGTAGAGTCAACCAAGGATAACCCGCTTCTAAAGCGAAAAGAAGTAGGCTTCACCATAATTCAAGGTCCCAAAGAGAAAACTCCTCAGAGGCTGGAAGTTAGAAAAGCTTTAGCCATGGAAATGAAAATCGGGGACGAGGTCGTTTTCATTAAGAGGATGCACACAAAAACTGGAACTAACATTACCCAGGGAGAGGCTAACGTCTACCAACAAGTTAAACAAGCTAAAATAGTTGAGCCTGAATACATCAGGAAACGTAACAGTCCACCTGAGAAACCCAAAGAAGAGGCGACGGCATAGTGTCCAAGAAACCACCAGTAGCGAAGAAAGAAGAGCCAGCAGCAGCACCCGCTGCAGCGCCAGAAGGAGCAGCGCCGGCAAAAAAAGCTGAAAAAGGAAAAAGAGAAAAGAAGCATAAAGAGGAAAAGGGAGTCCATGCGATGTACAAAGTAGAAGGCGACAAAGTCTCCAGAGCACGCCCAACTTGCGAGCGGTGCGGGCCGGGATACTTTATGGCAGATCACCATGACAGGTACACTTGCGGTCACTGCGGATTCACCAGGTACAAGCAGAAATGAACAGTTTTAAATCCCAGCTTATACGTTTAGCTTCTGATGACCCATAATGCTTAGAGTAAACGTTGTAATAACAAGCATCTCTGCTGAACGTTTTTGGGATATGCGGAAGCCCATTCCTCCGATTCAAATCAACACCAACATCAATGTAGTTGGAATGGAAAAGAAGCAAGATGACTCCTTGGAAGTGCCGTTTGTTCTCTCAATCACCTTTAACCCTTCGATAGCTCAGATGAGCCTCAAAGGAAACGCCTATGTCGCAGGCGAAAAAGCCGAAGTTGACAAGGTCCTGAAAGATTACGACCAGAAGAAGCCGCCAGCACAAATAATAATCCAGTCAATATCAAACGTTGTCTTTGTCGAGTCGGTGCTGATATCAAGAATATTGAATATCCCGCCGCCTATTCCTCTGCCTCAAATAGCTGAATCTGGAAAACCTCCAAGCTCCAAGCCAGAAGGAAGAGACTACAGCGCATAAACGCATGCTATAGAAACCCTTTGGTTCTCCGCGCAACGAAATCTACAATTATTAGTTCCACGGGGAACCCAAAGTACCTGTGTTTCCAACGGAACTTCTCAATCCTGTTCATCGCCGTGTAGGCAATTTTGTAGACCGAAGCACGTTCTTTTATTCTTGCCTGAGGAAAAAAAGCGAGACGTGTGACAGCTGAAATCGTATGCAACCTTGCCACTTGCGCATTGCTGTGCCAAGGCGGGTCAAAATGAAAAACGTGGATCCTTCCCCAATCTTCAAGCGACCGCGGCGGCAAAAACTCTGCGGATAAGGTGTTGGTCAGCGGGCTTGGAAAAGGCGTGTAGACAAATATCCCATAGTGCTGAGTTTTCGGGTTCACCCTGGACATTTTATCCATTAAATCAAACGTTCGGTTCAAATCCTCATCAGTCTCTCCGGGTAAACCACTCATCCACGAAACATAAGGCTCAATCGACGGCGCCCAACGCTTAAGATTCTCAACCGATTGCAACATTTGTTCCGCCGTAACGTCTTTGCAGATGAGCTCCTGCAGATGCTCTGAACCTGATTCGCCCCCAAAATCAAGCTCGACGCATCCTGACTTCTCCAAAAGTTCAAGGAAACACTTGTCATACGTCGACAAGTAGTCAAATCGGCAATTAGCTCGCCATTGAACGTCAAGTTTCCGATCTAAAATCCCGTTACAAATTTTCTTGACCCTATCTTCATCCACGAAAAAGTTGTCGTCGATCGGATCAATTATTTTGACCTGAGGAAACTTTACCAGTATGTACTCTATCTCGTCGAGAACGCGCTCGGCGCTTTTCGCTCGCCACTTGTTTTTGTTAAACAAGCTGTTGTAGCAAAAGCCGCATCTGTGTGGGCATCCCCTGCTCGTCTGCATATGGAATCTGCCTGATTTTACTGATGGGTACCGCTTCATTTGCAGAAGGTCATAAGGTAAATCGACAGGTATTCTATCTAAATCAATTACTTTGCCATCAGGATTGCTTCTGATCACCCTACCAGAACGGTAGGTTATACCTAAAACGTTATCAAGAGGTTTGTGTGACGCAAGCGTGTTCGCCAAGTCTTTGACTATGAGTTCCCCTTCCCCGCGGACCACGATGTC
>JBEKVK010000031.1:0-12959 GCA_049514075.1 Bathyarchaeia archaeon
GTGTAAACGAAGCTGGCGATGATGTAGTTGGGGGATAGGGGTGTCGCGAACATGAATACTGTTGAAATGGCTTCTGTAACAACTATGGCGTTGACAACTCCAAACCTTTTTGCGAGTGTGGGCGCAGCTAGCGTGGATACTCCTACTACGATGCTTGAGACTCCCAGAATTGGACCGCTTAATGAGTCAGGAATGCCGTACTGTGCTTTCATCCAAGCCGTCATCAGGGGAATAATCATGCCCGCGCCCACAGCGATGATGGCGCCTGATATGACGTATTTTGCCAAAACGTTTTTTGATTTTCTAGGGAGCAGTTGACTTAAGGTTGCTTTTGCTTTGCTAGTTCTTTGCTCAGTGACTTTCAACATAATTAATGTTGAAGATAGGCTCAACGCTGCAAGTACAACGTAGAGAAGAATATGGCTTTCTTTGTTAGAGAACCCGGCCATCGTTGAAGTCGCCAAGATTGCAACGGCGCCAACGCCGAAAGCAGTGCTATTGGCGAAGCCGAACATTGAGAACACGCTGTTTCTCTTTGTGTCGTCGGCTTTTGCGGCAAGCAACGCGCTAACAGAAGCTGATGAGGCTGCTTCTGAAATGCCTTCAAAAACCGCGGCTATAATCAGCAAAGCCGTGTTGGTTGTTAAGGCGAAAACTGCAATGATGAGGCTCGCTATTACGTTGCTTAATATGAGAATTCGTCTTCTGCCGTATTTGTCTGCTGCGATTCCCATGGGGATGCTGGTGGCGAAAGTGGATATGCCCATAATTGTCACGATGAGCCCCATGAGGTAGAAGCTTAATCCCTGAACTGTGGTGAGGAAGTAGGCTATGTCTGTGTAAAACATGCCGTAGGCCACTGAGGGCAGCACCGAGAAATAGATTAGATATTTTGCCTGTGTCGACATTCCTCTGTAAACGCTAAACACTTAGATGACCCGTTGGCTGGTTAGAAGTGGTTTCGATATCTGGGGTTTTAAGGTTTTCTAACTTTTTTAACTTTGATTGATAAAGTTTTTAGCAAAATTTTCTTTTTTTTCGTTTCGTCTGATGCCGGCTACCTTTTCTTTTTTGAGCGGGTTTGCTTGGCGAGGTTGTCGACTGCGTTGATTGCTTTTTCGATATGGTCTTTCTCTATTCCTCGATGCGTCACCATCCTCACGTTGTGCTTGGCTATGGTTGAGGCTAAAACGTTGTGTTCCTTGAGCTTTTGAACGAACTCTTCGTCTGGGATGTCTAAGTCTCTTATGTCAAAGCGTACCATGTTTGTCTGCACAGCCTCCAAGTCAACTTTGACCCCGTTTATTTTTGCCAGCCCTTCCGCTAGATGCTTAGCGTTTTTGTGGTCGTCTTCCAACCTATCAATCATTGTTTCAAGGGCTACGATGCCTGCTGCGGCTATTATTCCAGCTTGCCGCATGCCTCCCCCCAAAATTTTGCGGGTTTTTCTAGCTTTCTCGATGAATTGTTGATCGCCCACGACCAGTGAGCCGATGGGGCAGCTTAGGCTCTTGGACAGGCAGAACATGAGGTTGTCAACGTGCTTCGTGAACTCTTTCACATCGGTCTGTGAGGCTACAGCGGCGTTGAATATTCTTGCTCCATCCATGTAGAATTTTAAGCCGTGCCGCTTTGACACTTCGCTTATTGCTTGCATTTGGCTAGGCGACACAATTGTTCCGCCGTACCTGTTATGAGTATTCTCGATGCATACTAGGGCGGGTTCCGGAAAATGAATGTTTTTGGGTCTTATGGCGGCTTCAATATCTTCTGGAGCGATTGCCCCTAGGTGACCTCTTATCAGCCAAGGCAGCAGCCCAGCTACACCCGAAATTCCGCCTCCTTCGTACCAGTAGATATGAGACTCCGCCTCTAAGATTACGAGGTCTCCACGTTTTGTATTATTTATCAGAGACACCAGGTTCGCCTGCGTGCCGCTTGTGACTAAAAGAGCTGCTTCTTTGCCCATTTTCTGGGCTGCCATTTCTTCAAGTTTTTTGACTGTTGGGTCTTCTCTGTAAACATCGTCTCCTAATTCTGCATGTCGAATTGCCTCCCGCATTTCCTCGGTTGGCAAGGTCACTGTGTCGCTTCGCAGATCAATCATTTCTTTGACCGCCATTTCCATTCTTCTCCTAAAATGAATTCTTGACCTCTTGAAAAAGCAAGGGGTTCTTTGCTTTAAAAGTCTTCTTTTCAAATTTCATCGGGGAAAAACCTTACAAGTTTTGCCCAAGCTCCAAAGCTAAATCTGCGGACAGTCAATCTTGGGTTGAATGTTTGTGATCCTCTATTGCTGAGAATGCCACTAAATCGTAAGTTCATTTAATCAGTGTTAGCTGTTCTGTTTTCGCCGAAAAGAATGGTTGAAGCACACTCAGAGTTGACCTGCAAAAAGAGCTTGTCGTCGAAACAACAGAAGCATCTTCTAACTTTTACGCTCATGATAGCACAGCAAAAGAAAGTTGCTTGCTTCGAGATTAACCTACAAATAACAGTTGTATTGGGGCTTTGTGTTCATTGAGACAAAAGTTCTTGTTTAGTTTACGCACTCTTCGATGTGATGGCGTCTTCTTTATAGTGGCGCGTAGTGTAAACAGGCGACTAACCTGTTATCTTGTGGGTACATTTCAGGTACTATGCAAGGTGAGAGCTTCAGCTTTACACCTTCATTGGTTTCGCTTACATCATCTATGGCAGCAAGGCTCTTGGTCCATTTTTTCTCCAGGCCTATCAATTCCTTCACTGAGATTAAATCGGCGTTCGTGATGATCACGTCACCGTTCATGTTTATGGACACATTGGTTCCTTCTTTAAACCTGTCTGGATACTTGTCTTCTATTAGGTACTTCAGGTCAGAGACAACTTCAGAGGCACTCCATCCGCATCGATTGAAAGAGACAGGGCACCTCGGGTGGAAAGAGCATCCTCCAGGCGGGTCCACTAGATTCGGAGTGTCTCCTTTCAGTATTATTTTAGTTCCTTTGATTGCTTTTCCCGGAACGGCTGAAATAAGCGCGATGTTATAGGGATGAATAGGCTTCAATATCACGTCTTTCTTTTGTCCAATCTCCACTATCTTACCTGCATACATGACGTTCACTTGGTCCGCCATGTAAGAAATTACAGCAATATTGTGCGTTATGAGCACCATTCCTATGTTATATTTTTCCCTAATCTTGCGAAGAAGCGCTAAAACCTGAGCTTGAACCGAAACGTCCAGCGCGCTGGTTGGCTCGTCAAGTACCAAAAACTTGGGAAGAGTCGCGATTCCCCTAGCAAGAGCAACCCTCTGCCTTTGGCCACCGGAAAGTTCATGTGGGTATCTGTAGGCGAAGTCTCTTGGAAGGCCAACTTCGTCCAGGAGTTCCATGCATCTTTGGACGGCTTCCTTGGATCGAAGGTAACCCGTGGCAACGATGGGTTCCATTATAATATCCAAAATGTTTAGGCGGGGATCCAATGAGGAATATGGGTCCTGAAAGACGATGTTTGTTTTCTTTCTAATTTCTCTTTGTCTGCCTTTGTTTTTGCTGAATATCGAATATTGTTTCTCGATTTCAGAGGCCTTGCTCAAGTCCTTATTCGCTATACAAGTATCGTATTGTTGTAAGACTTCATCTGGAATATCAAAGAAGATTTGACCCGCAGTCGGCTTGAGTAATCCCAAAAGCATTCGTCCCAAAGTGGTCTTTCCAGAGCCACTCTCTCCTACTATGCCTACAACCTCGCCTTCTCTTACCTGTAAATTTACGCCTTCAACAGCCTTTAATGTGAGCGACTTTCCAAATGCGCTTTCGCCTTTGATCGGAAAATGTTTAACCAGTTGTCTCGTTGCAATCAACATTTTAATCACCTTTGGGGAAGCAAGCGACGAAATGGCCCTCTTCAACTTCCACCATACTTGGTTTTACAGCTCTGCATTTTTCTGTTGCATCCGGACACCTTGGGTTAAAGGAACATCCAATTGGAACATTTCTCATATCTGGAACAGTGCCGCCTATGCCTTGGATTTCATTTCCATCAATTGTTGGGATAGCTTTTGTCAGCATTCTCGTGTAAGGATGAAGAGGCCTGCTAAAGACCGCGTCTATTGGAGCAATTTCGACTATTCTTCCTGCGTACATTATGCCGATTCTGTCGCAGACTTCTGATAACACAGAAAGATCATGTGATATGAATATGAATGATGTGTTGAACCTATGCTTAAGGTGCCGTGTAAGCTCGAGTATCTGAGCCTGCACAGTTACGTCTAAAGCACTAGTAGGCTCATCTAATATTACTAGCTCGGGATTGTTAGCAAGCGCAATAGCTATTACTATTCTCTGTCTCATGCCGCCTGAAAGTTCATGAGGATACATTCGTACTACTTTATCGGGGTTAGGAACCTCAAGCATGGAAAGAAGTTCAGTCGCCTTGATGTATCCCTCCTTAAGCAACACATTTTTGGCTGCTCTATTGACACCTGGGATTCTCATCCAACCGCCTATATTCTTCCCGCTTCCAACCCTTTCAAGAACCAATTTTTCAAATGAGCCCAACTTTTCCGAATGGAGAGACAAGATAATTTTCTCTTTCTTAGCCTCTCCCAGATCGTTTCTTCTCCAAACACTGAGAACTTGATCCTCAATGCCGTGTAGATTCTTCGATTCAGCGTACTTGTTGATAGCTTGTTCGTCTGCACCTTCCTTAAGTAGTTTAATTATCTGTCCAAGGTCATCGTGGGTAACCTTTGTCCTGGCAATTTTTCTTTCGGCTAAGGGCCTCGGCTGATGAGCGATGATGGTTTCTGCTATCTGGAAACCGATCTGAAGAACCGGGTTTAAGCTCGTCATAGGGTCCTGGAAAACCATTGAGATCTTGGTACCCCTAATGTCGCATGATTCTCTGTTCAATTTCTTAATGGCTTCCTCGCTTTGTTTAATGTTGAACTTTTCCCCTTCGCTTGGGGCAGCATTCCTCAGACAGGCTGTCAAGTCTCTGTTTCCGGCAAGCAAAACTTCTCCTTGGGTTACCGCTGCGTTTTTGGGGAGAAGTCCCATTATAGTTAGCCCTAGTGTCGTTTTACCGCATCCGCTTTCTCCTGCTACACCGAATATTTCACCCTGTTTAAGGCTGAGGTCCACGCCGTTGAGGGCTTTGTAGATGCCTCTCCTAGTGTAAAACTGCACGTTTAAGTCAGATACTTGTAGAGTGTAACTCAAATCAGCTTCTCCTCCTTGGGTCCATAACGTCTCTTAGTCCATCGCCAACAAGGTTGACAGCTAGCGCAAACAAGGTGATGGCTACTCCTGGGAAGATGACTGTCCAAGGAGCAGTTTGGATGTAGTTTAGGCCTAAGCTTGAAAGGTAACCGAGTTCTGGAATGCTTGCATTCTCTATGAAGCCTATGAAGGCAAGGGTTGAAAAGATAACCATTATTGAGCCTAAGTCCAAAGATATTTGAATGAAAACAGGCGGCAGAGCGTTGGGGAGTATATGTTTGTACATTATCTTGAGCCTACTGACTCCTGAGGCTTTAGCCGCCTCAACGAATGTGAACTCCTTAGTGCTTAGCGTCTGACTCCTTGTGTACCTCGCGTATAGAGGCCACCAAACGATTGCGAGGGCGATCGACATATTCAACAGGCTTCGACCGAGGATGAAGCCGACTGCCAAAGCAAGAATAAGATAGGGTATGCTGAAAAAGACATCAGTTATTCTCATTACGATCTCATCCATGAGCCCTCCGACATTAGCTGAGATGACGCCCACTATGGACCCAACTGCTGCGCCTATTGCCACGACAAGAATTGAATAGAACAGGTCGATTCTTACCGCTTTAACCATGCTGGTAAATAGATCTACTCCTGGATATGTTGTGCCAAAGGGATGTGCCAACGACGGCGGCATGGGCACCGTGTTGTAAAAGTTCTCAACGAGTGTACCGGGGCTGTGGATGCCTATTGCTTGTGGGGCGAACTGGACAAGCAGAGCATCCACAACGTATGCCATGACTATTATGAGGCCGATGACTGCAGCTTTATTTGCAAAAAAGACGGAGAGTGAAAGCCTGGTGTTTTCCCATTTTCTAGTTTTAAGTTCAGCTTCCGACATTTTTTTCCTCCTAATATCTTATCCGCGGATCAACCAGAGCGTACACTATGTCCACTATCAAGTTTGCAAACATAAGAATAAGGCCGAAAAGCAGGGCGGCAGACATGATGCCTCCTATATCGCTCACGAGAAGTGCTTGCGTTGTCCAGTAGCCTATTCCTGGATAATTAAATATGGTCTCCACAACGACTGCTCCTCCTAAAAGGCCTGCTACAGTATAGCCGAAAAGAGTAATTACCGGTAATAGAGCGTTTTTTCGTGCGTGAAGGTTAATCACTGACCGTTCAGAGATACCTTTGGATCTTGCCAGCCTAATGTAATCCTGATCTAATACTTCAAGCATTGACGATCTGAGTATTCTTATCATGCTGGCAACTATGGCCAGCGCAAGTGTGACAGATGGCAGGATAAGGTGAAGAAACGCATCACCCGCTATTCCCCATGCGCCGTGAATGATTGCGTCTATGAGAATTATGTGTGTGGGGTATGAGATGCCATTGATGTACCATGATGCAGATGAAACCGAAACTGGGTTAACGACACCTGAGAAAGGAAGTATCTTTAGGTAGACGCCTACAAGAAGGATCAACACTATGCCGATGAGATATATGGGCATTGCATACAGCGTGAAGGATCCGATTCGTAATGTGTGGTCAGCAGGTGAGTCCCTGTTTACAGCTGAATAGACTCCCAGTGGGACGCCGATTACCCAGATCAAAATTGATGCTACCACGGAAATCATAAGTGTGTTCGGTAGAAAAAGTGCTATGGCGGTGTTTACTTGGCCGCTGAATATGGGCGTGTTAGTGACGCCCCAGTTGCCTTGCAGTATTTGCCATAGCCAGTAAAAATATTGAATGTAAATTGGCTGGTTAAGGTGAAATTGGTTTGTGAGCTGTTGAACAAGTATTTGCCTTGCAGCCCCTGTTAGTTTAGGGCTTATGTATTCTGATAAAATAACGTTTGTTCCACTTACGTGGGATAGAATGAAGACTATGAAAGTAAGTCCAATTAAAGTCGGAATGAGAAGCAATAACCGCCTAATGATGTATACCCAAAGGCGCATGATTGAATCGCTCCAAAGAAAAAAAGGGAACTTAGGAAGAGCTTATCCTTTGACCCACCAATAGAAGATTGAGTCTGCAGCTCCGCCTATCATTGGGTTCTCTTCTGATTGTATCCCGTTGTATCCTTTCATGTATGGCTTAACTACCCAGAAGGAACTGGGTTGCTGAGCATAAACGTACATGTACAGGTTTATTGCGCTCTGTTCTACCAGCTTGTAGTCTGCAGCTGATTGAGTTGAAGTTGTTGCGGCGTCTGCCTGCTGAATTTCCGTGTTCAGTTGTTGATATTGAGTTGCTTCTGAAGCAAATCCTGCCGCGGTCAAGCCACTGACTGAGAAGCCAGATGCAGATGGGTAAGTTCCTCCCTGCTCATAGAGTGCGTTGACGAAGTCACTTGGATACGGATAGTCAGCTATCCAGCCTAGATAGTAGACCGGCATAGGATTCGTGTTTGCTACTTGCTGGCCTATAATTGTTGCGAACGGTTCATACTCAACGGTTGCCGTTATGGACGGGTCCATTTGGTGCAATGCAGCGGCCCACATTTGGGCGCCAGCGTAGTTGATCGTATCGCCAGCTGTGACTATGATCGGAATGTTAACAGCCACATTGGCTTCTCCTGACTGCTGCATAAGGCTAGTGGCAGTTGCTAAGTCGTAGACTGGAACGTTCTGAAGTTCGCTGGGTGGCACATAATATGGTAAGCCTGGAATTATTGCGCCCGCGTATCCACTTGCAAAGTCTTCGCCGTAAACGTTGTTGCCCACTATTTGGTCTAAGTAGTTGGTGTAGTTGAACGCATCGCAAAATGCTTCTCGGACGTCTGTGTTAGCGAAGTAGTTTGTTGGAACGTTAAAGTTGCTGCCGAATGTTGACTTCATTAGCGACGTGTCTAGGTTTGTGTTGAATACGTAGAAGAAGCATGATAGTGATGGCACTTGATAGAGGCTGCTTTGGCCTGATGTAACCATTGACTTGATTGATGGCATATCGCTGTTTGGTAATGCAGTGACGATGTCGGCTGATCCGCTTGTGTACAGTAGGAATGCTGTTTCAGGATCTTTGACCCATTGTATTGACACTGTATTTGTTACTGCGGGTATTCCAGATACGCCTGTCCATCCTGAGTTAGGAATTAAGACTACCGACTGACCTGGCACATAGCTTTGTATTTGGTAGGGACCGGATGCAACAGGGTTATTTTGGATCTTAGTGTTGTAGTTGCCTTCGTTGCCTTGGCTCTGGTAATTATAGAATCCAGCTGCTGAGAATGTTATTCCAGCACCGACACTCTGAAGCCAAGATGAATCTAGTATTCCTGTTCCAAGCGGGAAAGCTATTGCGGTAAAGAACTGTGCTGAACTTGTGGGTGCAACAAGATTGAATGTGACTGTATTTTTGCTGCTGTCATATGTGACTGCGTTCGTTATCGCGCTGTAATCCTTTGTGTCGCTGGCGCTTGACATTATGGGTATTCCTGCGGTTGCTCCTGGAATCAAGTATTGTGCTAGAATCCAGTCAGGCGTTCCAGGTGCTCCACCGACAAATAACAGGTTCCTGATCATTGTATAGTAGATATCGTAGGCCGTAATTGGATCTCCGTTCGAGAATTTCTCTCCGCTTCTTATCGTGAAGGTGTATGAAGTGCTGTTTGCGTTTATTCCGCCGTTAGATGTGGACGGAACCGATGCAGCTAACATTGGCAGGAAGTTAGTTGTTGACGATCCATCGTAGACGAGAAGTGTTCCCATGGTGTTTAGAATTACTTCATATCCGACAGTTTCGTAATCGATTTGCGGGTCAAATGAGTATGGACCTCCAGGCACGTTTTCGGCGACGTTTATAACTCCGGCGTTAGGCACTTTGGTGGACTGCGTGTACAGGGCATATGGTTGAGAGGAAGAACTGACTACTACAGTGCGTTCAATGGTCGTGCAGTACGTCTGATTTGTAACTGAATTTTCCGTTACAATGGTTAAGCTTACAGGGTAAAGACCCGTCTGGGTATAGGTTGCTTTAACGGGGTTTGTTTCTGGATTGTTAGTGTTGCTGTTTGCGGAGACCGTCTGGTTAACGCCGTTGCCGAAGTCCCACACATACTCACATATGATTACGTTGTTTGCTGAGGGCGCTTCGAGGTAACCGCCGATGAAGTATGCTGCTGTATTCACTGTTACTATTGGTTCGTTTGGATTCAACGTGGTGTTCATTGAAATTACAGGGACTGATATTACCGGGGCGTTTGAGGAACTGATCGAAGGCGATATCTGAATCGTGCTCACGGCGTTATTTGTAGAAGCGACAACGTTGCCTCCTGCTGTCTCCTGAGCTGTCACGAAAAATGTTCCACCGTATTGATAGGTGTGACTTGCCGTTGGCGAACTTGCGGTCAATCCAGTTGCGGATTGTCCGTCTCCGAAGTAGATTGTGGCTTGTCCGTTTGATGCAAAGTTAGATAGAGTAAAGGTTATTGCTGTGCCTTGAGTTGTAGACGATGCGCTGGCTTTCAGCGTAAACCCGCTACTGCTGCTGCTTGTTGACTTCGTGGATTCATAGTAATATACTCCTGCTCCTATTGCTACGATCAAAATTACAACCAGAATAATTGCCCAAATCGCTTTTCCCAATGCTCTTTTAGACATGTGTTTTCCCCTTTCGCTGATTTTTCTTATCAAAGTTATTTTGGTGAAAGGTATTTTACCTTTCAATATTTAACATTTGCGCTAACTCGCATATGCCAAAAAATTACTAAAAAAATATTTTGCATTGACATTTTTATGTTTAATGAATTTGTATTCGATTGAACTTTATTCAGGAATTTTGCAAAATTTGACATCGCAATGTGGCCTGCTAAATTTTCAATCAACTAAACCAGCCTTGCTTCTCAATAAGGAACTTAGCGTTCAAACAGTGAGAGCCAAATGGAATTTTCTGCCTTGCCATTTACTTCAACCTAAAAATGAAACCCGCATTCAATAAGGTCAACTGCTTAGTCAACAGCAAAGTAGTTTGTTGCACGACATTGGCGGTTTCGTAGGAGGCAAGGCAAAATATTTATTCGATTATTTCGCCAACTCCGGCTTTTTCGCCGACCTGGGTCACCTTTATTTTCACGCGGTCTCTCGGCTTGGCTTTCGGTACCATTATAATGTAACCTTGAATTATTGACATTCCGTCTCCACTTGGACAAATATCGGTAATGTTCACTTCCAATTCGTCACCCAAGGCAACTGGGGGTTTCTTCTCAACGTGTTTAATCTTGAATTTTCCCCCTCGAACTCTTCTATGGACCATGCAGAAACCTTGCCTTGTTCTGTGTAAACAAAGTTAACCGCTTAAGTCTTACGCAGCCCATTCTTTATTTGTCACATTGTTCGTGGGCGCTGCATGGTAGTTGTTTTAAACTGTGTTAAGTTTTTTGGGTTAAATGAGGATAGGGATATCCAGTTTTAAAAAGTAAGCAAAAGAGGGATGTGTTCCCTCTTGGCTGGGAGGAAACTTCCTCCGTTTTTTATTTAGGAGCTCTCCTTTCTCCTTAAAGAAAATATGTTCATTCATCGCTTAAAAGGCATATTTCATTATCAGGAATATATCCAGAGATTACCTTGTGGAGGCTAGCTAAATTAAAGGATTGAGCCGCTATATTCTGTCTAAAACTTGGGAGCAAGAAGGAAAGACTAAGGATAAAAAAGTCTTAAATCTGAATAGCGTAGAAATAGATCTAACGCATATTTGATGGTGAATTAATTGCTTGTTAGAATGGCGGCTCCTGAAGATTCAGAGCGTATAGCTGAACTTTACCGAGACTTAGCCCTTTTTCACGTTTCTTATCACTCGATATACGAAGTTAGAGAAAACGTGTCCGAGCTGTCTCTTGTTCTCATAAAAGATAAAATCGAAAAGTCAATATCAGGAGACGGGCTTGTGCTCGTTGCCCAAGACGACAGCATAGTTGGTTTTTTGAGTTGTTCCATCACAGAGCGAACTAATCCGAATTGGCAAATTCACAAGACTGGTCACATAGGGGCAGTGTATGTAATATTTGAATATCGTTGTCGGGGAATAGCTGCGGCACTCATGAAGGAAGCTTTGAAATGGATGAAAAACCGTGAAGTTGAATACGTTGACCTGAACGTTGATGTTCAAAACACCGCTGCTGTCGCAGCATGGACTGCTTTGGGGTTCAAGCCGCACCAGTACAACCTCATCCAAAAATTATAAGCGTCTGACTTCGCGGTTTTTTGAGTTGTTTAGGAAAATTTTTAGGAGAAACCTGCATTAACCCTTTCATAATGAGGATCGAAGTCGAAAATCACTTTTGAACTTCAAAGATAAGCAAATGATGAAAAACACTGGTGTGTTGGATGGTTTATAAGGTTGTCAATTTCAAGGGCGGAAGAACAGCGACGCTGGATTGGTTAGAAGAAGACGACTTACCAGAACTTGTGGAAGCACTTAACAGTGTAATCCGCGAAGACCAATTTCTCTTGGTGAACACCGTGATAACCGGCATGGAAGAAGAACGCGAGTGGTTCGAGCGAAGTACGAAAGCAGGCATGCATTACTTAGCAGCCAGGGTCGATGGCAAAGTCGTCGGGGGTGCAAGTATTCACCCTTTCACTGGCAAACGCTCGCACGTTGCCGAATTCGGTATTTTCATACGCGATGGCTACCGCAACATGGGCTTAGGAACAGAACTAACGAAGACGTTTATCGAAATTGCCCGCAAAAGCCGGTTCGAAATCATTCAGCTTTCCGTCCACACAACAAATGAACGAGCGTTTCATGTTTACAAAAAATGCGGTTTCAAAGAATGTGGCAAACTAACGCATGATATTAAGTTTGCAGATGGAACTTACGCTGACAGAATATTGATGGAGATACCTTTGAAATACTGAATTTGAAGCTGACTCCAACTGCTGTATAGATGAGTCTGCTGACAGAGCAATAGAAATTTTTAACCTTTCACTGTTTGTTTCAACACGGTTTTCCTAGTAAAAAAACCATAACGATTATAGAAACCGAAAGCCTGTTCGTTTCCAGCAGCAACCTCAACTATTTTGGTTACTGTACCATTCTCATCCATCCACGCCAAAACCCTTCTCATAAGATTATCCCCAACACCCAAACCTCTGTAAGTGGAAGCAACAAATAACGATTCAATTTCACCTGTCTTGTCTTCATCAATGCTGCTTACACAGTACCCGACATTCTGGCCTGTCATAACATCTGAAGCAATATCCACTCTTAATTCGGCGCTCGCGGCTTTTTTTAGCCAATAAGCCTTCCTTTTTTCAAAAGTCATTTCAGCATAATCCTGTTTGAAACATGAGGATAACTCAAGATGATGTTGATTCAAACTTTGCCAAAGCAACCTAATACCATCTAGCAAAGCTTCATTGCCACAACTGTACCGTATTTTGGGCTTATTCTGCATATCTTCACTTACCAACGAGTAGTGATTGTAGGAGACTATTGTCCTTCAGCGGTTTTTGTCAGTATTTTTGGTTCTTTCCATTCTTCTCTGAGAATGCTGTACAAAATAGAGTCTCTGAGTTGTCCTCTGAGGAAAAAGGGTTTGCGTATTGTTCCTTCCATCTTGAAACCTGCTTTTTCCAAAACCTTCTGTGAACCAACGTTTTTCACATCAGTTTGGGCTTGTATGCGCCCTATACTGTTTGAAAGAAACAAGTAGTCTACCATAATGTTGACGGCTTCTGTGCAGTAGCCTTTGCCTCTTTCAGTGGGAACCATGAAATAACCTATTTCCAATTGGTTTCCCGCAGGATGAATTAC